>JAYTMW010000806.1:0-7126 GCA_043728105.1 Saprospiraceae bacterium
TTGTCTTTTATCGCATAAACGAGATGCCCTTGCGGATTCGTTTTACAAGAAATATGGATGGTTGGTATCTCGGAAGTATTGTATTTGATACCATTTGCAATCAGATTTCGGAACAACTGATTTATCAAAGAAGAATGACTTTTGATGGTCGGTAGGTATTCAAAAATCAGTTCCGCTTTTTTATCCTGCATTAAGTTTTTGAGGTTGAGTTCTATCGTGTATAGGCACGTATTGAGGTCAACATTTTCGGCTTCGCCTAAGTTTTTATCAATTTTAGAATAACTCAAAACATCATCAATCAGCCGAGCCGATTGCTTGGCGTTGGCTTTTATAAAATCAAAATATTCACGGTCAATATCATCGAATTTGGCAGCGTTGCGGCGTTCAAAAAGTTGTGAAAAAGACATGATGCCACGAATGGGTGCTTTCAAATCGTGCGAGGCAATGTGCGCAAAATCGGTTAATTCCTTATTGCTTTTTTCAAGACGCAGGGCATATTCTTTCAGTTTTTCTTCACTGTCATAAAATTTTTGTAACGCAGATTGAATGATTGAGTTTTGCTCCTCGACGGTTTGCTCCAACAAGCGATTTTTTTCTTTAACCAACTCTTCATTTTCTTTCAAAACTAAAAGCGATTGTTTGGTAGTTTCATCGGAGTTTTGTTTCATTATTTTAAAACGATGCACAATGGCTAACGAAAGTATGATGGCTTCCAACGCAACACCAATGGGCAAGGCATAAGCGGTGTAATCGTTATAAGGTAGCTTACCTAATTTTTGTAACAGAAAAACCGCTAAGCCGAAAGTGAGAGCCAGCCAACCAAACAAATAAAATTTAGCCGTTGGGTTTCCCTGTCGCCACAAAATAATTGAAGTAATAATAATGAGTACAGTTTCAGTGGGAGTCAATGGATAAGCCAAAATAATAGACCATTTTATGTTGCCCGTTAATGCAAAAAGTGTGTAGGCAATGTTTACTATTAGAAAACTAATGTATAACCGATGTAATTTAGGTACGTTTTTCTTCGTCTCAAAAAAATTGATGGCAAACAAAGCCCCAAAAATGCCTGAAAGACCTATTGAAACCATAAGATAATCGTAAGATGAAGGCGTATTCGGGAAAAGAAACTCGGTTACAAAGTTGTGATATTGAAAAATAAAGGTACTGATACTAAACAAGTATAAGCTATAATACAAATAAACCTTTTCTCTCAATTGGAAAAAAACGAATAAATTATAGATAATAAAAACAAAAACCAACCCGAAAAGGCTGCCAAAAATAAGATCTTGATGATGGTATGATTCAAACAGAAATCTGTACGTACCAATGCGGGGCTTCAAATCATCGAGCCAACGCATTTTCACTTTTATAAAATATTCAATCGTTTTATCCGATTTTTTAAGTGAAAATATGATGTTATTAGCTTTTAGTGCATTTTGTTTTTGAGCAACAAAAGCTCCTGATTGTTGTGTTTCTACAATCTTTTTATCTTCTATGGTATATAAAACAATGGAATCAACGGAAGGCACAAAGAAATCCAAGTAGGTATCATGGGTGTTATTATTGGCTATTTTAAATTTAATCCAATGATAAATCTCATCATTTGTGCCTAATAGGATGTGTTCATTCGGATTTTGTTGAAAACCTGTACTTTGAATGACATCCTGTATAGTAAGTTGATTATCTTTGTCGTGTAAAACGCTGCACGATGAGCCAGCTAAGAAAAGTGTATCATTTTGGTTTAGAGTAATAATAGATTGCGCTGAACCTAAAATGTTTCCAAAAAATAAGAAAAATATGGTGTTAATTATTTTGTAATTCATACTTAATTGATGTGTAATTTGTAGAAAACAAAACTTGTTTTAGGGTATATAGGATAAATCTGCAAGTTTTTTGTTATAAAAATTATACCAAATATGTAAATGACCCTTCAAAAGTATATTTTTTTTTGTAATTAGTCGTATAATTACACAATTATTTAATCACATCAACTCAAAACTATGCACTTTTTTGATAAATCTTGGACACTTTTTCTCGACCGTGACGGCGTAATCAACGAGCGTATCCCTGGCGATTATGTCAAAGATTGGGATAAATTCGATTTCATTCCTGGCAGCATTAAAGCCATTGAAAGGTTTGCGGACATCTTTGGCATCATCGTCGTCGTGACCAATCAAGCGGGCATCGGAAAAGGCTTGATGACCGAAGAACAACTGCATGAAGTACATAAACAAATGCTCAAAACAGTGCGTTTGCTCGATGGGCGGATTGATAAAGTGTATTATGCGCCTGACATTTCCGCCCACGCCTCCACGCTCCGCAAACCCAATGTGGGCATGGCTTTACAGGCGCAAAGTGATTTTCCAGAAATAGATTTTGCTCGTTCAATCATCGTCGGTGATTCTAATTCTGATATGGAATTTGGACACAATTTGGGCATGGTAAAAGTCTTTATTGAAGGCAAAGGAGATGACCCCATTAATGCAGGCTCAGTATTTGAGCCGCACTACCGCTTCAAAAATCTATCCGACTTTTCTAAGCATATTCTGCAAAATAATGCTGTAAGTATTTGATTTATAGCCTTTTAAAAATTAATTTAATCTAAATGTGTGAAAATAAAAAAGCCGTTTCAAGCGATTGAAACGGCTTTTGGCATTGTATTTGGAAAGTTATAAATATTAAATTATTAAATATAATTTATACCTTTTTTGAAATAGCAAATAAGAAATTTTAACATACAAATTTACGCATGGAACAATCCCAACTGTGCGCTAAATTTTGAGGAAACAACAAATAGGGGTATTTTTATGTTTTTCATTGAACTCCGATGTCTTTTTGATGTCGGAGTTTTTTTTGTAGTTACCCCCTCAGTATTTTCAAATTTTAAACTTATTTTTCAAGTAAGTCATAGCCATATTATACGCCTCCATTGAAGCCTCTTTGTCAAAATTTGGATTCGACGGATTGGCAAAAGCATGTTCGCTGTCAAAAATTTTGAACGTCAATTTTTTCTTCACCGACTTCATGTTTTTGTCAAATTCCATCACCACATCCTTATTAATCCACTTTTCTTTACCCGCAAAAAGACCCAAAACATCGGTTTTTAAAGTCTTCAATTTAGCCACTTCTTTTTCGGGCATACCATAATACATGATGCAACCAACCGCTTGTTTGCCTTCAATCATAGCCGATTGGAGCGACAAACCACCGCCAAAACACCAACCCACGCTCGCAATTTTTGCTTTTTTACCCACAAAACCCATTGCACCACGCATGATGCTTTCAAGGCGTTCCTTCTTGGCTTCACCCATATATTTGCCCGCATCCTCACGGGTAGTTGCTACTTTTCCGTCGTACATATCAATGGCAATCACGTTCACTTTGCCGCCCAAATCGGTGTAAAAAGTTTCCGCTTGTTTTTTGATGTAGTCATTCAAGCCCCACCATTCTTGATAGACAAAAAGCCATTGATTGCTTTTTACTTTTGCTTTTATCAAAAAAGCATTGGCTGTTGTGCTATCAGGCGTTGGAAAAGTCATCATTTCGCCACCTTCCAAACTCACAAAATGAAAAGGCAAAGGCTCGGCGTGCGCACGAATGAAATCGGAAGCACCGCCCAAAAGTTGATAATCTTCCATGGATGCCAACTGGCAGCATGACATTTGAGCGTGTAATGCGCCAAAAGAGAGCAAAATACTGAGGGGTATTGTTAATAATTTTTTCATACTGAATTTGTTTTATATAATGATTAATACTTATTTTTTCTTCAACTCAAACACCTGCAAAGCCGCATTGTTTTTCGCCACCACAACATATTTCCCAACCTTTTTAATGTCCCGCACTGCCCCACGCAACACAAAACCCGTTTCATTGGGGTTAACAGGTTTGAAATTACCTTTGCCGTCACCCCTCAGTATTGAGCCATAAGACGCATCAAAACGACCGATTGAAGGTGCTGTTTCATAAAAATTACCACCCAAAGCCAAATCCACGAAACCGTCGCCGTCAAAATCGTCGGCTAAAATAGCTTCACAGGTTGACAACTGAACTTCCGTAGGCAATGGTTTTAACTCAAATTCAATACCGCCTTTGTTCAAAAGACAAATGGAGGCAAATTGTTGAATCGCTTTTTTATCCGCTTCTTTGAGCGTTTCTTTATTAAAAATCTTGTCAAAAGTGCTGTTTGCGAAAGGTGCATAATCCGTGAAACGCTTGCGCATGGAAGGCATTTGCGCCGTGAGTTCATCCTTTGAGGCATACGTCCACTCCAAATCTTGACGGAAATAACTGATGATGGGTTCAGCGTCGCCGTTGCCGTCAAAATCCTTTGTGTGTAGGCGCATGGGTTGCGAAGGCGAGGCTTGCCAATTTGAGTTCAGACCCATGTTGCCCAAAAGCAAATCTGCATCACCGTCTTTATCAACGTCCGCAATCGTGACGCATTTCCACCAACCGCTGGTGTTTTCAATTTCTACTTTATCAAAATAATCGCCTTTGTTGTAATAAATTGTGATAGGCATCCACTCGCCCACAATCACCAAATCGGGGCGACCATCTTTGTTAAAATCAACCCAAACGGCATCCGTAATCATTCCCATCTTGCCTTTATCGTCAAAATACTGAGGGGCCACGTCTTTGAATTTTCCTTTGCCATCACCTTGCAACAAATAGCTTTGAGGTGGTACGCCGTAATCTTTGGTGTCAGTACGGCTGCCCACGAAATAATCCATGAAACCATCGCCGTTAAAATCCTTTGCTCGCACTTGAAAATAGCCGTCTAATTTTAGGCTATCTAAGACCTTTTTCCAATTTTTTTCGGGTGAAATCGAAGTAGCATTTACTACGTTAAAATTATTTTCTTTCAAGTTAAAATACTTCAAACTTGTGCTGTTTGCCTTTACTAAAAAATCAACCGAACCGTCTTTATTGAGGTCATCCACCATCAATTTTGGCCCTTCTGACACGATTGAATGAGGTATGAGTTTTTCTGCCTCAAAATCTTGAATGGGTAGTTCTTGATGCTTGAAATCTAAACCTACTTGCTTCGTAACATCTTGAAAAACAATGTTTTGTGTATTTAGATTTTCATAAGGCGTTGCATAGTCCCATTTTTGCGTGGCATTTTTTTGACTCAAAGTAATGGTCTGATTGAAGTTCAGATTACTAAAAATTTGGGTCGAACCATCTCGCCAAATCACCCGCACGGAATCCAAAGTTGCCTTCTCTCCACTCTCTCCTTGGCTCACAAAACCGAAGTGCAAAACTGACTCCACCGACGATTGAAACCCTCGCACGGGCGATTGCTCTTGCATCTGCATAATGCCTTGGCGATACGTGAGAACCTTCGCACCGACCCCCTCAGTATTTCCACCTTTTCCAGCGAGTTTTACCTTTAAATATTTATTTTTAGAAAATTTTTCAACCTTATTTTTCAAAATAAAAGCCTTTTCGTTGGTGTTATTGACCACCAAATCTAAGTCGCCATCGTTGTCAAAATCGGCATAAGCGGCTCCATTTGACAAGCCATATTGATTCAAACCCCACGCTTCACCCACGTTTTTGAAGGTCAAATCACCGTTGTTTTGATAGCAATAGTTGGAGGCTTTTCCATCGGGCATTTGCTTCGCAATCATCAAATCAGAAGCCTTGCTCTGCACATTTCCATCTGAAACATATTTTATAAAATCCAAATCATTGGGTCGGCGAACAATGCCATTGGTGATAAAAATATCCTTCCAACCATCATTGTCCAAATCCGCAAAAAGCGACGACCAACTCCAATCAGTAGTAGAAACACCTGAAAATTGACCAATTTCACTAAATTTTGTCGTTTTTTCACCAAAATTCCCTCTATTCAGTTGCAAGCTGTTTCGAGGATATTGATAGTGATAACCGTATTCTTTATTTTTTAAGTTAAACAAATTATAAGCCTCTGCACTTTCTGAAGCCTTCAAAATGGTTTCCTCTTCGGGCTTCATGTCCATGCCCAATAAATCAATTTTTCCATCGTTGTTAAAATCAGCCGCATCGTTGCCCATCGAAAATTTGGAATTATGCCCCATGCTGTTGTTCATGCCTTCCGTGAATGTGCTATTTCCGTTGTTATAATAAAGGTAGTCGTTATCATGAAAATCATTGCCGATGTAAATGTCGGGATTACCATCGTTGTTAAAATCCGCAATCGCTAAACCCAATCCGTAACCCAACGACCCATCTCGAATGCCCGCTGCCGCCGACTCATCCACAAACCGCCCACCATAATTTTTAAACAAAATATCACTCGAGAAATCACTCTTTTCCGCACGTGCCGACACGGGACGATAACGACCCGCCGCATGAACCGAATGACGCATGACGTAACAATCCAAATCGCCATCATTGTCATAATCGAAAAAAGCCGCTTGGGTGCAAAGTCCCGCCACATCAAGTCCCACATAAGCCGCTTTATCCACAAAAGTACCATCGCCATTGTTGATAAATAGGCGGTTTCGACCCTTCAAACCTTTGTAGTTCGACACGTGCGACACGTATATATCGAGCTTGCCATCGCCGTTCACATCCGCCATGCACGCACCCGTTTTCCATCCCTCAGTATCCGCCACGCCCGCCTTATCCGTCACGTCTTCAAACTTGAAATTGCCTCGATTGAGATACAATTTATTTGCGCCTTGATTGGACGTAAAATAAATATCAGGCAGTTTATCGCCGTTGATGTCGCCCACCGCCACGCCACCGCCATTGTAAAAATAGAGGTATTGAATGATGTTCCACGA
Organism: Saprospiraceae bacterium; assembly: GCA_043728105.1. GTDB lineage: Bacteria > Bacteroidota > Bacteroidia > Chitinophagales > Saprospiraceae > JAAFJT01. Next base: position 6,774 of record JAYTMW010000806.1, read on the forward strand.
GTCGGTTTCATTCAAATTGTTGGCAAAATCAACGCCCGTTGTTTCAGCCTCTAATTGTTCAAAAAGAAGATTGGATTTATCCTTTTTATTTGATTTACAAGCAATTATAAAAAAAATAAAAACTAATATGATGGATTTATTCATAGTTGTTTGTTTTTGTATCGGCGGATTTATTCGACCAGTGCGATTAAACGTCTTCGGCAACATCTATCATCTTGAAACCACCGATTTTAATCGGTGGTTAAGGAATTACAACAAAACACATCTATCTTCTTTTCAAAAACATCACATCTAAGCGTGCAGGATGTGATGTTTTTGAAAAGAAGATAGATGTCGGTCGAGCATATTCCTAT
>JAYTMW010000807.1:0-12116 GCA_043728105.1 Saprospiraceae bacterium
CCTATTTTTTAATAAATAAAAAGATTATTGCGAAGCAAAAAACTCATATCCTGAAAATAGGATTTAATTTACCCACACTAAACAGAATAGAACCAAAAATTCTTTAAAAACCTTTTTTTGCGCAGCAAAAACGAGGCGTGAACATTTTATGTAGGGTTTTAAATTATAATTAAACAAAAATTTATAACAATGGAAAATATTATGAAATTAGCAATTGTATTATTGATGCTCTCGGCTTGCACAACTACGGTCAGCAACAGCCAAAACAAAATGACCCCCTCAGTACACACCGCCGTTTTGAAAGATTCAGTGGGTTTAGAAACCGCCACGCTCGCAGGAGGCTGTTTTTGGAAAATGGATGCTTGCTATCAACAACTCGAAGGGGTGAAAAAAGTGGAAGTAGGCTATGCAGGTGGGCAAAAAGTGAATCCGACTTACGAAGAAGTGAGTAGCGATGCAACAGGTCATGCCGAAACGGTTCAAGTGGTTTTTGACCCAAAAGTCATATCTTTCAAGCAAATTATAGACATTTTTTGGTCTATTCACGACCCAACCATGCTCAATAGAGAAGGCAATGATGTAGGTGTAGATTATCGTTCCGAAGTTTTTTACAGAAGTGAAGCGCAAAAACAAACGGCGCAAATCGTGAAAGATAGCTTATTGAAGATTGGTTTGTATTCAAAAATCGTCACGCCTATTTCGCCTTACACCAATTTTTATAAAGCCGAAGGCTACCATCAAGATTACTACAATTTGCATCCAAATGAGCCTTACACAGCAGGTGTCGTAAAATCAAAAGTGGATCATTTTGTAGAAAAGTATAAAGGTTTATTGAGAAAAAACCCTTGATTTTCGTGATTGGGTTATTAGGTGATTGAGTGAATAGTGATTGCCTAATCACTCAATCACCTAATAACTCAATCACCTAATCACTATTCTAACACTTTAAAAGTTGTCCGACGATTTGCTTGATGTTCGTCTTCTGAACATTTTTTACAATCGCAACTCGCCGCAGGTTGTGATTCACCATAACCTTTTGCACCCAAGCGAGTGGCATCAATGCCCTTTGAAATCATGTAATTAACAGCCGATTCAGCACGCTTTTGACTCAAAGTGGCGTTGTAATCATCATTGCCTCGGCAGTCAGTGTGCGATGAAAGCTGAATTTTAACTTGTGGATTTTGCGCTAATGTTTCCGCTAATTTATTGAGCGTTGGTTGGGCATCCGTGCGAATATCCCATTTGTTATAGTCGTAGTAAATATTTTCCAACGTGATTTCACGGTTTTTATAAATTTTATCCAAAACAATCTCAACTTCAAATTTTTGAACAGGGTTTGCAGGATCTTTACCCAAGCCTTTTGAACTAAAACTTGCTTGATTGTTTAGATATTCTTCTTTCGATGCAAAGAAATTATAATCCAAATTATCTTCCAAATCAATAGTAGCGACCCCCTCAGTATTCACGGTCATTTCACGTTTTCTACTACCAATTGTGATAGAAATCCTTGCTCCAGCCAAAGGTTTTTTACCCAAAACCTTAGAATTAGGATTGTCTTGCGCTTGGAATATCTTTTCTAAAACAATCACATCCAAGATGTTTTTGTACTCAATTTTAACCACTTTGGGCGTATCCAATTTTACAACCACGGGGCGTGGTGGCGGCGTGCCTCTTTCAAAACGATACACATCATCGCCCCCTTTTCCACCCAAACGATTGGACGTAAAATAGCCTTGTTGATAGTAACCTTCTTTCAAAGGCGATTGGTTGTCAATGATGAAACCAAAGTCATCTGCGCCTGTATTCACGGGCGATTTTAAATTATTGGGTGACGACCAATTATTATCTTTCAAACGATAAGACTTAAAAATATCCCATCCGCCCATGCCTGTATGATAATCAGAGGCAAAATAAAGCGTGTCGCCATCCACAAACGGATAGGCTTCGTTGCCCGCCGTGTTAATTGTGCGGCTCAAAATTTTTGGCTCTACAAAACCATCGCTCGTGAGTGCACACGTATATATGTCTTTGCCACCCCAACCTTCGCCATCATCCGAAGCGAACAAAAGCGTCTTTCCGTCCTTCGATACTGAGGGGGTGCTGTAATTCACTTTGTCTTTGCAAAAAGGCAGCACCTCGGGCGTTGTCCAAGTGCCACTTATCTTTTTTGAGTTAAAAATTTGGGTATAATAAGTTGTCTCATTCTCCTTGCCACCCGATCGTGTGAAAAAGACTTCTGAAAAATCAGCCGTAAAACTTGCTGTGGCATCATTGAACGGCGTGTTGATTTCTTTATCAAAATTCTTAGCAGTATTGTTTTCTATCAAATATAAATCCGTGAATTTGCTACCCGTCCAAGCGTATATGCCTTCGCCCGTGCTTGCGCTACGGTCGCTCGTTATGACCACGTTGTTGCCCTCATACATGTAAGGTGCGTAGTCATTTGAGTTGGTGTTAAATTCCGAACCTTCCACCTTATAGCCATTGTATTTCACATCATCAACCCAACCCAAAGCAACGTTGCAAGCCGTAATTTCACGTTTATATTCGTAAGGCGAGCCAATCTCCAAGCCTAAGTTTTTGAAAGCCTCCGCAGCGTCTTTATATTGCTCTTGGCGTTTCAAACAATAGGCTTGTTCACGCAGGGCATCTGCCCCGTAGCCGTTGTCATAAGCCGTTTTAAACCACGTCACCGCCTTAGAGTCGTTGTGCATTTGGCGATACGATTCTCCGAGCATATAGGACAATTTGCCCTTCTCCACTCGGCTTTTGGCTTTGTTATATTCTTTCAGTAAAAACGTGGCAGCATTGGCGTATTCCTTTCGGTCATACGCAGTTTTGCCATCTTTTATTTTAATGGTGTAGGTACATCCGATGATGTAAACCATTGATAATGAAAGAGTTATAAGTAGAATACGCTTCATTTTTTTATAGTATTTAGATGTTAGTATTGAGTAATTAGACCCCCTCAGTATTTTCAACAAAAACTGTCTCAATACTCAATTCAATCTACTCAATACTTCAAAATCAAATATAGTTAGAAAACGCAGATTGGCAAATATTTGTTGTCATTTCAATAAAGAAGCTAAAGATTTATAGAAAATGAAAATAAAAAACGCCAAAATACTGAGGGGGTATCCCTAAATACCACAAGGTAAAAAATCCTAAAAAATCCTAAAAAATCCTAAAAAATCCTAAAATCCTACCCATCCTAATTCAACACATAAAAAATGCCTGCCTTCGTCAAGAAAGCAGGCGTGAGCATAAAGGGATTATAATTTGCCGGGCAGATTATATAAGTTATAAGGGATGAACAATATAATACAAGCCCATCACTTATCACAAATAGTTACGACTATCAAAAATAGTTTTCTCATCTGAGACCGAACAAATTAATACTATTTTTTAGTGATTTAGTGATTAGTGATTGGAAAATCACTAATCACCCAATTACTACTTAACAATTTCTACTTTCCTCATTATCCGTCCTTTCTCCGTCATCACCTCAGCGATGTAAAGTCCGTTTGACAAGCCACCCGTTTGCAATTGTGCCGCTTTCGCATCCACGTTCACACGCATCACTTCACGACCCGTGGCATCCATCAAGCGCACATACTCAATGGTGTTGATGCCATTGATATGGAAATTCACTTGCCCATTGGCAGGATTCGGATACGTGATAAGATCATCATTTTTTATTTTCTCTTCTTTCTTGCGTATCACGATAGGCACTTCAATTTCTGCATCAGGCAAGCTCACCACTAAGCCTGTTTCATTCAGCATGGAGGCATTTGTGAGGCGGAATTTGAGCGTGGGTTTGTCACCGATGCGGAAACCAGCAATACTTTCTTCGACTACAGCTCTAACTTTACCTACTACTCCATGCCCACTCGTGCCATTGTCTTTTGTGCGCACCATACCTGCATCGTGTACGCCTCGCTCACGTTGAGCATCGAAAGGTAAAAAAGCATCGTAACGAGAAAGCCAATTGAAACCACCAAAATCAACAGAAAGCGAATTGTCTTGAATTTGATCCGCTTCATAATTCACGGTGAATGCCAAACCTTTTGCTTTGTAGGCAGGGTTTGAAGGCGTACCCATGCTCACCAAAAATTCAATCAAATCACCAGGCCCTACGGATGTCAAAGACGTGGTAGCTTCTACTGTCACATCGCTGTTGGCAATGGATATGGTCGGAATGATAGCGTTGTGTTTGCCATAGTTCAAACGAATGGCATCCACATCACCCACTGTAATCACACCATCACCATCCGTGTCGGCGTGTTTCATATTGTTTGGATTGTCTTTCGCAATCGTGTTATCCCAATCAGCCGATGTGCGGGGATACCACTCAATTGGATTGACATCACTTTCTCGCACTTTTCCATAAGCTCCCATGTTTAAACCCACAGGGAATATATCTAAAATATTGACTTCACCATCATTGTTGGCATCACCCGGAATCACACAATCACCACCACACAATTGATTACCAGATACGCCCCCATCCGCAAATGCAATATTGACTTTAAAATAATTGCTGCAATTAGTGCCATTGTTGGGGCAATATTTAGCGTAAAAAACATCATTACTCGTAAGATTTGGATTGGGTATATAGAGCAATACATTTTTACCTGTTAAACGCTTACTAAGAATAACAGTATCCAAATTGGCATAGAACTTAACCGAACTGCCAGGAGCGGGTGCTGTTGTTTCCAACGTAAATCCAGCAACAGGTGCTACATAACGAATGACCGTAGGTACAAGCGTAGTCGTTATTTGATACACATCTTTAGCAGGTAAAAAATTAGATACGAATATTTGAGCAACACCTGTTTCTATGCCACCACCTACTTTTTCAACAGAATAATTAAAATAAGCAATACCCGATTCTCTCAACGAAGGCGTAAATTCAACATTACCACCCAATAAATCTTTTACCGTACCACCAACCGAATTGCCAATAGTCAACTTACGATATATAGTCGTACTTGAATCATTTGCCAATACATTAACCTTAATTGGCTTACCAATCATTGCAGAGAAATAATCATTGTTCACAAAAGTTTGCGCTTCTCTCAATACATCAAAATGAACCTCATGCAATTTTGTTTGTCCATTGGCAGTGTAAGTAAATTGAACATCATCGTAACCATTGTCATTCGCTAAAGCTTGAAACTCCCAAACACCAGGCTTGATTGGCACCAACCGACCAAACTTTGGATCACGTGCTTTCACATAATTCACAGGCAGCGTGAATTGTGTGGTGCTATTTTTTAGAACAAACAAATTGAATTTATAGTAGTAAGGCAATGGATTTGCCGCCACATCCACGATAATCAAACCGCAATCATTGGTTTTGTCACCATCTTTAAAAACAGTGTAACGCACCAAAGCCACGCCTTTAAAATCCTCCTCAGGCGTAACCCGTACCCGACCATCTTCTAAAGTGGCGGTGCAGTGATTGGCAAGCACAATTTTATCTATGCGTGCGCCTGATTTGTTGTCGTCATTTGCCAAAGCATCCACCAACACACTTTGGTTTTTCACCGTGTGTGCATAGTCGAGGTTGGCTTTTAGAGCCTGAGCTTGAATAAAGGTGGAGAGCATTAAGCCCAAAGCCACCATAAAAAGTCTGCCTGATTTGTAGATGTAAGGGATGTTCATTGTCAACTTGATTTTGAATCCGTAAAAGAATAACAAAAATTTAATATGTCCTGATAACAAAAATTTATGTCTTATTAACCACAGATTTAACTGATTTTACAGATTAACACAGATTTTTTAAGGAATTAAAAATCAGTACAAATCAGTTCTATCAGTGTAATCAGTGGTTTGAAAAATTATTCCAATATAAATAAATACAATTTATAAAAAAGTGAATTTCAGCATTTTTTACATTAAAAATAAAAAATGTGTCAAAAAAGTTTCATTTATATTAAAAAATAATATAAATAAGGTACGTTTATTAAGCTAATTGACGCATTACGATTAGAGTACATGAAATAAACATCAAAAAATGAAACAAATTCTCATTCATTTTCCAATACTAAAACTCAAAACAAACGTGTCCTTTTGAGGAGGCACGACGAAACAATCTGTAAAATTCACCACGAAATCCCTCCGTTAAATTATTACTTGTACTTTAATTTTGACGAAAAATATCCTGCAAAGTGCAAAAGATTGCTTCGTCGTACCTCCTCGCAATGACAGATATGTCTTGATAAGAAAGTCTTAAAAAACTTTAAATCGGTTGAGTTGGAGAAGTTGTATAAAATTTGAGTTTCTAAAAATTTGGATGAATAAAATAACTCAAATCCCATAGCTTTACCTCTCGATATGTTCAGGGAAGAAAAGTGAAAAAGAAACCAAGACTCAATAACTGAGACCCGCTTTCTGAATTACTTTAAAAAAAAATTAGATAGGATTATATTTTGTTGTAAAATATATGACAAATATCGTACCAATATCCGAGCATGTCAACCCATTAGATTTATTATTTATCTAATAAAATGTTAATGATTAAATTAGGTTGTTAGTTTGAATTAGGATGATAAAGATTTTGTAGGATGTTTAAAGATTTTAATGTTTGAACTTGATTTTCAAGGTTGATATATCATTAAAGATTTATTTTTATATTTGGACTTAATTTTTCAATTTCCGAATCAAGTCCAAGCATAAAAAATCCTTAAACATCCTATAAAATCTTTATCATCCTAATTCAAACATCAAACAATGACAGACAACAAACTCTACACCGTCCTCACCTACTTCGACAAAATCGAACAAAATCGCCTACGAAAGTACATCCGTTCGCCCTATTTCAATGTCAACGAAACGTTAATGGATTATTTCGATATGATTATTGAATATATCAACAAAAGCGAGAAAATGGAGAAGAACGGTAAAAACGAACGAAGACATAAGAAAAATGAGTTGACCAAGGAAGCTGTTTGGAAAAATCTATTTAAAAATGAGCCATTTAATGATACCCGTTTTCGTAAACTTAATTCAGAATTATTGAAACTTGTAGAAGGATATTTAGCACAAGAAGTTTATGCAAATAAACCGTTACAACAAGTGAATTATTTATTTGAAGCAATTGGACAAAAAAAAATTGAAAAACTTTATAGTAGTACAGAAAGTAACGCACGGTTAATTTCAACACAACAACATCAAAAACCAGCTGATTTTTACTACTATCAGTATTTAATTGAAAAAAACTACTATGAATCACTTGATGTTGACATGCAGCGTGGAGAAAAGAGTAATGTAGATAAAATCATTAATCACTTAGATGAATTTTACTTAGCTGAAAAACTCAAATGGTATAACTCTGTTCTAAGTAGGAAAGCTTTAGTCTCACATGATTATAAATTATTATTTATAGATGAAATTGTAGAACATGTTAAAAAACAAAATTATTACCATAACCCTGTTATTTCTATATATTTTAAAATATTAATGTCCAGATTAGATTCTGAAAATGAAGATTATTTTAATGATTTAATTTTTCTTTTAAATGAATACGGGCATCAGTTCCCCAATAAAGAAGTTTATGATCTTTACAGTAATGCGTTAAATTATTGTGCAACAAGAGGCGGAAATAAAGGTGATATAAAATATTTAGAGAAATTTTTAGATATATATAGTTTTATTTTAGAAAAAGGTATAGCTATGTATGCTTCAAATAATAACGAGTTATCTCCTTGGCATTTCAATAATGCAGTTATGAGTTCATTACGATTAGGTAGATTTGAATGGACTGAAAACCTTATTCATAATTATCAAAATAAACTATCAAAAGAGTTTCGAGATAATGCAGTTTCATATAATTTAGCATTGCTATATTTTTACCAAAAAAAATTCGATAAAGTAAAAGAGCAATTGAGAGAGATTGAATATGAAGATATTTCTTATAATTTAAGCTCGAAATCTATGTTAATAGCAATCTATTATGAAGAAGATGATTTTGAAGCCTTACATTCTTTGTGTGATGCTTTTAGAACTTATCTGAACAGGCATAAAGATTTTAATGAGGCTCATAGACAATTATATCTAAACTATATTTCTTTTGTAAGAAAATTAACTAAACTAAACACAGGAGATAAAAGTGCAATAGAACAAACAAGAAAAGAAATAGAAGAAACTAAAGCTGTAGCCTCAAAAAAATGGCTACTCGAAAAACTCGCCGAACTCGAATAAAAAACGAAGCCACCCCCTTGTTACATCAAGCTGAAAGCATGACAGTATTTTTACGTTGGGGGTGGCTTTCACTTAGGTGTTTTTGCTTTAGAAGCCATGTATATCATCTGTAACAATCGCAAAAAACACTTCAATAAGAATTTGTAACATAGTTTTGATATTTAAAAGGTGAAGGAAAATGGGTTTAAGATATATTTTGCCTTTTCAACAAAATACACACGAAGATTTTTTTTTCCGCCACATATCAAAATATTTATTTAAGTATTTTTCAAAAAGGGTAAAAAATATACTTTTTAGGGTATAAAAAAGAGTGGTTTTGGCACCCCCTCAGTATTTTCAAGTAAAATATAGTATTTCTATACACGTCATCGTCACTTAGGAAAAACGTGTCATTGCGAGGAGGCACGACGAAGCAATCTGTTGAATTTACCAAGAAAACCCTTCGTTAAATAATCACGCTCACTTTAATTTTGACAAAAAGCACTCTGCAAAATGCAACAGATTGCTTCGTCGTACCTCCTCGCAATGACACTTCTTTTTAAGTAAAAAATATCCTGCAATGAACAAATTACACTACTGCCTCTTAACAACAGCCACACTTTTAATAGGCTATTTTTCTCGCCAAAACTCCCAAGCAGGCACTTTCATACACGACTACGCAGGTGACGCACTCTGGGCGGGCATGATTTATTTTGGCTTCCGTTTCCTCATCCCAAAATCACCTTTGAAAACGAGCGTACTCTACACATTCCTTTTCACCTACTGCATCGAAATCAGTCAACTCTATCAAGCAGATTGGATTAATGCCATCAGGCATACAAAATTGGGTGGCTTAGTCCTCGGCTTCGGTTTCCTTTGGAGCGATTTATTAATGTACACCATTGGCATTGCATCGGCTTTTCTGTTAGATTTGTGGCTTTCAAAATTCATGAAAAATCGCAAACTTTAACTCTTATTTTTTGTTTAGAAAACATAAGATTAAATAAAATAAGTAGATAGGCTTTTTTGAAACATATAGGCACATAGAACACATAGTTTTATGTATAAATAAATCATAATCAACACTTTATGCGACTTCTATGTGTCCTATGTGCCTATGTGTTTCAAGAAAAAATGACCTATTTTTTATTATCGAGTTACGAGATTCATCATTTATAATTCATCATTAAATAAATCATGGCAGAAGAAAAAAAATACAACGTTTTGACACCCGAAGAAGAGCGTGTCATAGTTTATAAAGGAACGGAATATCCGCACACAGGAAAGTTCAACAAGTTTTATGAAGCAGGTACGTATGTATGTAGGCGTTGCGAAGCTCCATTATATCGTTCAGAAAGCAAGTTCGATAGCGGCTGCGGCTGGCCATCTTATGACGATGAAATTGAAGGAGCAATTCAATATGATACGGATGCCGACGGTCGTCGAGTAGAAATCCTATGCAGCAATTGTGGGGCTCATTTAGGACACGTATTCAAAGGTGAACGTTTTACGCCTAAGAATGTAAGGCATTGCGTCAATTCGGTATCACTTGATTTTGTGCCTGAGGCTTGATTCGCTTATAATTGAGAAAATACTGAGGGGGTTACACAAGTAAGCATGACAAAATGGCATAAAATCCGCATTGGCTCAATTTGTGATTTTAAATAAAACAATAGTATTCATCGTTTAAAGATTGTTGTATCTTTGCGCCGCTGAAAACGTAAAAGCATTTTATGAAAAAATTTAACTTCATAGCCTTTTTAGGTCTTTATCTTGCCATATCGCCACAAGCGATGGGACGAGATCAGCATAATATGATGCTGACTAAAATGGTTGTTGAGGTTCAAATGAAGACCCCTCAATCTCAGCAACAGCAAGTTAAGAAATTTCCTTTTCCAAAAAAATATAGGCTGTCTCTAAAGCCTGTCCTTTCTTCTTTCTCTATTAAAAAAAATATTACTTCTACACTCACGAGCAAACCTATTGTCGTGAATGTGAAGCGGAATATTCGTCCTAAGATTATTGAAGAAAGCTGTTGAATATCGAATAATGAATAATAAACAAGGAATGTTGAAGTAGTTCGACATTCGTTATTACTTGTTCCTTATTCGATATTCAACGACCCCCTCAGTATTTTGACATATTTGAGGCATTATTTTCCATAAAAAATTATTTAAAAACCTGTAATGCGTATTGTGTAATGCGTATTGCGTCGTGTGTTTCTATGTTTGAGAATTGTCTCATTACTCAATACGCATTACCCAATACGCACTACGCACTACTCACTACTCAATACTATCAACCATGTTAGGATTTATTAAAAAATTATTTGGCGGTTCAAAAATGGATAAGGATATGGCTTTGTACCAACCTTATGTCAATGAAATCAACCGCAAATTTGACGCATTTAATGCCTTGTCGCACGACGAGCTACGCAATAAAACGGTGGAATTTCGCCAACGCATCGCTGAATATTTGAGCGAAATTGATGCAGATATTGAAAGAGTAAACGAAGAAGCCGTTGAAACGGAAGATTTGTTTCAAAAAGAAGATCTTTTCAAAAAAGTGGATGAGCTCAAAAAAGAGCGTGACCAAAATTTGGAAGTCATCTTAAAAGAGATTTTACCCGAAGCCTTCGCTGTGGTAAAACAAGCCGCACATCGGATGACTAACAACACCGAACTCGAAATGACTGCCACCGAGCATGATAATATGATGGTGCAAAAAGGCAAAACCTACGTCCGCATTGAAGGCAATAAAGCCATTTGGAAAAATTCTTGGACGGCTGCAGGCGGTGCTATTACGTGGAATATGGTGCATTATGACGTGCAACTCATAGGCGGTATGGTGCTTCACGACGGCAAAATTGCTGAAATGGCTACGGGTGAAGGTAAAACTTTGGTTTCTACATTGCCCGCTTATTTGAATGGTTTATCGGGTGGCGGCGTGCACATCGTGACGGTGAATGATTATTTGGCTCGTCGTGATGCTGAATGGAATGGGCCGCTTTACGAATTTTTGATGTTGACGGTGGATTGTATTGACAAATATCAACCGAACACGGAAGCTCGTCGCAAGGCATACATGAATGATATTGTGTATGGCACAAACAACGAATTTGGCTTCGATTACCTCCGTGATAATATGGTGCATTCGCCCGACGAACTCGTGCAAGGCAAACATCATTTTGCGATGGTGGATGAGGTTGACTCGGTTTTGGTTGACGATGCGAGAACGCCGTTGATTATTTCAGGACCAGTTATGGCGGGTCAAGACACCCAAGAATACATGGCGTTGAAACCCGAAGTAGTGAATTTGATTGATGAACAACGCAAATTATCGAACAAGTTTTTGACCGATGCCAAGCGTTTGATTGAAGCGGGAAATACAGGTTTTGATGAAGATGGTGGTGGTATGGCGTTGCTTCGTGCGCACCGTGCGTTGCCAAAGTATCGACCATTGATTAAATTTTTGAGTGAAGAAGGTGTAAAAGTGATTTTACAAAAAACGGAAAATCACTACATGCAAGAGCAATCCAAGCGGATGCCGATGGTGGATGTACCTTTGTTGTTTACGATTGATGAAAAAAATCGTAATGTGGAATTGACGGAGCGAGGTTCAGAATTCATGTCAAAAGCCCACGGTGATGTAAATTTCTTTGTGCTACCCGACATTGCAGAAGGCATGATGCACATTGACTCAAACGCCGAGATTGCGAAAGAAGACAAAGCGCAAGTAAAAGACGCTTTGGCGCAAGATTACTCCATAAAATCACAACGTTTGCATGGCGTGCGTCAATTGTTGAAGGCTTACACCTTGTTTGAAAAGGATATTGAGTATATTATTGTTGAAGACGAAGTGAAAATTGTGGATGAGCAAACAGGTCGTGTGATGGAAGGTCGTCGTTATTCTGACGGTTTGCATCAGGCTTT
>JAYTMW010000808.1:0-4343 GCA_043728105.1 Saprospiraceae bacterium
ATCCAACAATCCAACAATCCAACAATCCAACAATCCAACAATCCAACAATCCAACAATCCAACAATCCAACAATCCAACAATCCAACAATCCAAAAGAAGTTTACAGGTTTCCTTTTAAAAGGAGGGAAAGTTAGGTTAATGACACCCTTTTCAGTTGAAAATACTGAGGGGGTGTTTTTTATTTTAGAAAACGCAATACTTGGGAATGAAACAGAAATAAAGTCCTCCATTTGTAAGAATTATTTTTTTGAATGAGACATTATATTTTTCGAGTAATATCGGGCATATTGCTTGAAAAATAGAATGATTCAGTCGTAAAAAGAATCTTTTAAATGGGGGAGTTTATTTCTGTTTCATTCCTTAGAACCTAAATTTGACAAAAATACTGAGGGGTGTCAATTTTGTTTCTAAATTCGCCATTAAATTTTAATCTAATTTTTTAACAAAAGTAAACGCTCACTAAAATATGTACGAATTTTTACTCATTTCACATTCATGGCTGCGTTGGGTCGTTTTAGGCTTGGGTCTTTATGCTCTTTATACGTATTACACAGGTTGGCAAGCGCAACGCAAATATGTGGTTTCAGACAAGCGCATAGGCAGTTTTTTCATCGGCTCTTTACACCTTCAATTGGTGATTGGCTTGTTGCTTTATTTTGTTTACAGCCCCGTTGTTCAAATGGCTATGTCAAATATGAAAGTGGCCATGAAAGACAAAGAATTGCGTTTTTACGCTATGGAGCATTTGACAATGATGATTATAGGCATTGCCGTTGCTCAAATTGGCAGCATCAAAGCAAGAAAAAAATCGAGCGATACGAGCAAATTTAAAACCGCTTTTTTGTGGTTTGCCGTGGCGTTATTCATCATTCTTTTGATGATTCCGTGGGGCATCTGGAACTCGGAAAGACCATTGTTTAGGATGTGATTTTTTTAGCCGCTGATGACGCTGATTTTTATTTTACACGGATTATCGGATTATTAATATTACAAGATTTTTAAATCCTTTAATCAAAATAATCTTTCAATCCGTGTAAAATAAAAATCAGATGCTAAAAAAGCCTAAAATACTGAGGGGTCTAACACATTGATTATCAATACTTTAATTCAAAATAGAATGTCAAATACAGATAACTTTTTAGCCCAATTTACTGAGGGGTATCAATTTCAAGGTGACTACATCGAGTTAGGCGGTGCTATGCTCGATGGCGCAGTTTTGAGTGGTAACAAAGTATGTATTCCCTTGAAAACCATGAATCGTCATGGGTTGATTGCGGGTGCGACGGGTTCGGGTAAAACCAAAACTTTACAGACCCTTGCGGAGCAATTATCTTCAAAAGGTACACCCGTTTTGTTGATGGATATCAAGGGTGACTTGTCAGGTATCGCCGTAGCAGGTGCGTCGAATCCGAAGATAGAAGAACGCCATCAAAAAATTGGAATAAGCTATACCGCCAAAGGAAATACCGTTGAATTTTTATCGCTTTCAAGTGAAAAAGGCGCACGTTTGAGGGCTACGGTGATTGAATTTGGGCCCGTTTTATTTTCAAAAATATTGAGTTTGAACGACACCCAAAGCTCGATTGTGAGTGTCGTGTTTAAATATTGTGACGACCACGTTTTGCCACTTTTAGACTTAGATGACTTCAAAAAAGTCCTCAATTACTTCATGAACGAAGGAAAAGAGGAATTAAAAGGCGATTATGGCAACATTTCACCCATGTCAATCGGCACCATTTTGCGCCGTGTGATTGAGTTGGAACAACAAGGCGCAGCCACTTTTTTTGGAGAACGCAGCTTTGAAGTAGATGACCTTTGCCGTTTCGACGATGAAGGGCGAGGCATCATCAGCATCATTCGATTGACGGACATCCAAGACAAACCCAAGCTGTTTTCGACCTTCATGTTGCAACTTTTGGCAGAGGTTTACGCCACCTTTCCTGAAGAGGGCGATATGGATCAACCGAAGCTCTGCATCTTCATTGACGAAGCGCATTTGGTGTTCAGCGAAGCCTCAAAAGCCTTGTTGAATCAGATAGAAAGTATCATAAAATTGATTCGTTCTAAAGGTGTGGGCATTTATTTTTGTACTCAAAATCCACAAGATGTACCTGATGCTGTTTTGGGTCAATTGGGTATGAAAATGCAACATGCACTAAGGGCTTTTACGGCAAAAGACCGTCAAAATATCCGTTTAGTAGCCCAAAACTATCCTTTGACCGACCATTATGATGTTGAAAACTTGTTGACAACCCTCGGCATTGGCGAGGCATTGGTAACGGTTTTGAATGAAAAAGGTAGTCCCACGCCCCTTGTACACACGATGTTGCGTGCGCCACAATCCCGCATGGATATATTGACGGATAACGAAATTGATGATATCATTGCGCAATCTCAAATAGGGGAGAAGTACAACGAAGTCATCAATCGAGAGAGTGCGTATGAGATGTTGACCAAGAAAATTCAAGGAGACGGCGGGGGGGAAGTTCCTCAATCTTCAAGTGGTGGAAAGCCTGCCAAAGAAGAGCCTGGCATGATTGAAAAAATGCTCAAATCTCCCGTGGTAAAGCAAGTCGGTTCTACTTTTGTAAGAGAATTGACTCGAGGTTTGTTGGGTGCTTTTGGTTTTGGGGGAAGAAAAAAAATATGGTAATAATGTAGCGGCGGTTTCAACCGCCGATGGTTAATATGAATAATGATTACCATTGAAAATCAATAAGTTATGAATGTTATCGAAGTGGAATTTGCCACACCCGAATATGATGAAACGGTTAAACTGCGCTACAAAATCTTGCGTGAACCCTTAGATTTGGATTTCACCGAAGAACAATTGTCCGCTGAATATGCCGATTTTCACCTCGCCGCCTACGACGATGCTTGGATACTGAGGGGGTGCTTGGTGCTGACACCCAAAGAAGAAAAGGTGTTGAAAATGCGGCAAGTGGCGGTTGATAATGCCGTGCAAAGTAAAGGCATAGGCAGTCTTTTGGTAAAAGCGAGTGAAGTATATGCAAGAGCAAAAGGCTTCGATACGATGGAACTCAACGCACGTGAAACGGCAGTCGCTTTTTATCAAAAATTAGGCTACAATACTGAGGGGGTCTTATTTGAAGAAGTCTCCATTCCTCATTTTAGGATGGTGAAAAAACTGGCTCTTTAACGATTTTGGCGGACGCACTGTAGCGGCGGATTTATCCGCCGAATGACACGTAAAGTATTGATAACCAATACGTTCGGCGGATAAATCAGCGGCTACAGTGCGCCTGTCGCAGGCTCATATTGGATATTTTTTTTAAAAGGTTTTAAGAAAAACGAAGAGGTAATTTCCTCCTTGCTTCGATTGAGCATTGCGAAAAATTGAAATACAACAACTTGCGTCAAGTTTTAAACTCTGTCCATTACCCACAAGTCAAAAACTTAAAATTAATGTGTCTTTGCGAGGAGGCACGACGAAGCAATCTGTTATTTGACTTCCGATTCCGTTTTTTTAAATTGACAGAAATAGTTAATGAATTAAGCAATGCAGAAAGTTTTGACGAAAAAAATCCCTCGAAAACTAACAGATTGCTTCGTCGTACCTCCTCGCAATGACACTTTTTTCTTAGCGTTTTAAAAGATGTGGGTAATGGACATAGTTTTAAACTCGACTCAAGTTAGCACTAACCAATGCCAAACCAACGCCAAACCAATGCCAAACCAATGCACAAAACCAAAAAATATCCAATTACTTGACAGGCTAAATCGAAGCAGTGAGGAAACTACCTCTTCGTTTTTATTAAAAAAAATATCCAATTGGGAAATTACTCATTACCCGTCATTCATTACTCATTTAAAAATATATGTCAAAGCCACAAATAGTGCAAGCCAAAAAATCCTTCGGGCAACATTTTCTTAACCGAGTGGACATTGCCGAGGACATTGCCAATGGTCTAAAACTCACGACCGAAGTGCCACGTGTGTTAGAGGTCGGCCCCGGGCAAGGTTTTTTGACCCAACACCTTTTGGCAAAGCCTTATGATTTGGTGGTTGTGGAGGCCGATAAGGATATGATTACGCATTTGCAAAGCAACTACCCCCTCAGTATTGCGCCTAAAAAAGACAAAAAACGCATTATTTTTGACGATTTTTTGAAGGTAAATCTAAGAGAAGTGTATAATGGAGAACCATTTTGCTTGATTGGTAATTTTCCTTACAATATATCAAGTCAAATTATTTTCAAGATGCTCGACAATAAAGATTTGATACCAGAAATGGTCGGCATGTTTCAATTAGAAGTGGCGGATAGGATTATTTCGAAGCCAGGCGGCAAAGAATATGGTATCATCAGCCTTTTGTTGCAAGC
>JAYTMW010000809.1:0-7092 GCA_043728105.1 Saprospiraceae bacterium
GGTGAGTTTGCTTTAAGGCTAAATTTCAAATATTTATGTCCTTTTACATCCCTACCTTTTAGATTTGTAAGATTAAAAAACAGACCCGCTTTAACCTCTTGATAGCCATTAAGAGAATCTTTAAAGTCATTTTTATAGAAAGTTTTGACGACTTGATTTGGCTTGGTAGGTTGATATTCATCGCTATCAAGCGCAACTAAGGCGTTATAATCGAGCGCAGTTTTACCCAAAGTCGAACGCCAAAAAGCAAAATTGGACATTTCTGAAACAAGCATATCTATGCTGTATTGGTATGTTTGCATGATGTTGAGCCAACCACAAAACGCAATAAAAAGCACGGTTGGAGCCAATCTCCATACATTTTTTATCAAAAAATCAAGCGAAATACTGAGGGGTATGGCTAAAACCCCATAAGCCTCTACCATTGGGCGAGACCCCAAACCGTTGATGTAATATAAGATTTGCCACGAATAAATAGTATAAACATAACCCAAAGTGAAAATCAAAGCCGCAATTTTAAAATCATTTTTCTTCTTAGAGAAAAAACCTAACAAGGCTAAAACCATCACGGGTGTGTAGGTTAACCAACCATTTTTAAAACTAAACAAACCGATTTGAAGATGAGGCTTCGTGAAATCAAATTGAGCTTCACCATAAAGATAGTATATCCAATTGCCTGTTATGTGTTTCCAATAAATCAGTTGTAATGAAATAGGTAGTAAAAAAGCAAGAAATGACAATAAAATAACGCCTTTTTTCTGCCAAAATAAGATAAATCGCTTTGAAATATCTTGCCATTTATAAAGCCCAAACAATAGAGAAATAGCCACAACCCAAATATCAGGTGGTCGTGTCAAAACAATTAAACCTGTTATAAATCCAATTAAAATCAGTGATTTTGAAGAGACTGTTGTATAAAAATGATGTGTTGAAAGCATGAGAGCCACATATAGAAAAAACAAATAAGAATGCGACATGAAGCCATTGAAAACACTGAAAACATAAAGATTTGTGGCAAAAGCAATAATTAAAAGCGTCAAACTCACGACTGATTCATTAAAATAATACAACAACAATTGCCTAAGCCACCAAAAGCCTAATAATACATAAAAAAGGTTGCCAAATAAAAGACCCAAACGATAAGGCAATGAATAGCCATCTGCCCGAAAGCCTCCAATTTTAGCCGAGAGATGACTTAACATAAAGAACGGAAATTGCATAACCGTTACGCCACAATTCCACTGAATCACTCTTTTACCATTAAAAATTTGTGCCTCAATCCAACGTTCAGGTATTGTTTCAGGCGTGTAATCACTGTTGTAATTATGACGATTTGAGATCCGACTAAGATTGGTTTTTCTTAGATTTTCAATATCATGGTGAATAAACAAAGCGGGTAAATAAGCATAAAAGCCGTGTGTATCGCCTCTATCTAACATAAAATCATTCCAATTTTTGAAATAAAAAAGGGATAACACGTAAAAGAAAAGTATAAATAAAAAAGTGGTTTTAGAATAAGGCATTTCTGATTAAGTTTTAAATTTTAGTGGTGAATTTAGTTGTTTTTTTCAATAATAAAAGACAACAATTATTTGATTAAAAGCAAAAGCATAATTAATCGCTAAAACAATATTTTCTTTTAAAATTTGTTTTATAAAAGTGCCTTTCAAAATGCTACCTTTGTGTTTTAATAAGCATTGCCGTTTTTATAATCAATTGATAATCAATCATTTAGCAAAATATGAATATTAAATCAACACTCACGTTACTCGTTTTTTCTTTTTTATTTCTATCGAAAACTTCGGCTCAAAAGGATTTAAAGATAGGTCAATGGCAAACTTATTTACCCTATCAAGCGGGTGTCTATGTGACCCAAAGTAGTACGCATGTGTATTGGTCAACGGGTCTTTCTTTATTAAAAATGAGTAAAGCGGACTTCTCAATTGAGCGATTGGATAAGAGCAACAGTTTGAGTGATGTAGGTACAAATCTCATTCGATATAATAAAGATAACAATAATTTACTGGTCGTTTATAAGACCAACGCCATTGATTTGATAAAGCCCGATGGCAGTGTTGTGCTGTTAAATGACATCAAAAACAACCTCAATATTATTGGTGAAAAGACCATAAATAATGTGTATTTTAGTCGAGATACCGCTTATTTGGCGTGTAGTTTTGGGGTTGTAAAACTCAATATGAAGCGCAATGAGTTCATCTCTACCACCTTCACAAAGCTAAAAGTGACGGGTATTACGGTTTTGAACAACCAAATTTACGCCGCTACGGAAGGCGGCATTTACGCAATATTGAACGACTCTAAAAATAATATTTCTGATTTCAAGCAATGGAAAAAATTGGGTGTGAGTGAAGGTTTTGCCGCCGAATATCGTGCTTCAAATGTATGCAGTTTCAACAATAAACTTTACTTCGATTTCAACGACACGCTTTGTGTTTTTCAAAATAACAGGCCCCTCAGTATTCGGCATGAAAAAGACTTTAATGTTAGGTTTTTGAGTGCGGAAGGCACTAATTTAATTGTGGGTTTGGTGTGTGGTCTTTATTGCGACAGTAAGTCTTTTTTGATGGATAAATCAAATAAAATAACTTTTTTTAACAACAATTGTAACGATAGAATCACGTCGGCGGAGGAAGATTCAAACGGTGCAATTTGGTTTGGCGATGAGTACAGTGGTTTTCGATTTTCGGGTGACATTAAATCGAATTGCGGGGTAGCCATTTTCAATTCTCTTGAATTTTCGACTGCGTCAGAAATCGTCACAACCGATTCGACTGTTTATGTGGCGGCGGGCGGCACAGACGGTGTGGCGGGCTTGTTCAATCCTTTGGGTTTTGCTCGTTTGAAGGAAGGACAGTGGCGCATTTATAATCGAGGTACGGATAAAATATTGACCGATAGCGCTATCACGTTTGATTTTTTTAGAATTGTTTTACACCCAAATCAAAAAAAATATTACGTCGGAACGCTTTCGGGCGGCATCGTAGAGGTCGAAAATGATGGCATAAAAAAAATATATAATGCAACAAACTCTGCCTTACGAGGTGATTTGGGTTCGCCCTTAGACGAACGAGTAGGTGGTATGGCTTTGGATAAAAGTGGCAATCTTTGGGTAAGCAATAGCGGAGCGGCTGAACCCATTGTGGTCTTAAAACCCGATGGCAAATGGTTGAGTATGGGCAGTGTTCCGGTCGGTTCAAATCGCACTTTTCAAGTTGTAATTGATTCTTCCAATAATAAATGGTTTTCGGCAGGTGGGTCTGGTATTTTGGTTTTCAACGAAGGCAAAACGGTGGATGACCGAGGCGACGATAAATTGCGTTTTTTAGACAATGGTACGATGCCAAAAGAGCTGCAAAGTGCCAGAATCAATTGCATGGCAGTTGACATTGATGGTCGGGTTTGGGTAGGCACAACCAATGGTGTGGCGTATTATGAATGTGGCAACGACCCTTTTAGTACGAAATGCGTTGGGCGTTTGGTGGTGTCGGGTTTGGGTGGCATTGGTGAATATTTGTTGCGAGAAAAGGGCGTGAACACCATTGCCATAGATGGTGCAAATCGAAAATGGTTTGGCACAACGAGTGGCATTTTTGTACAATCGCCTGATGGTCGTGAAGAAGTTTTGAAATTTAATACCGAGAATAGCCCACTTTTAAGCAATAACGTAACTGCCATAAACATTCGCCAAAGCACAGGCGAAGTGTTCATTGGTACCGATAAAGGCTTGATGTCTTATCGCTCAGATGCCATCAGAGGCAACGAATTTAACAAAGAATCAGAGGCTTTTGCCTATCCAAATCCCGTGCGACCTGATTACACGGGGCCTATCGCCATCAAGGGTTTGGCTCGTGATGCCAATGTGAAAATCACGGATGTAAACGGTAATATTGTTTTTGAAACCAAGGCATTGGGAGGTCAGGCAATATGGCAAGGCAATGATTTTAATGGTCGTCGGGTTGCTTCGGGCGTTTATTTGGTGTTTGCGACAAATACGATAAATAGTGAAGCGGATGATGCGATTGTGACTAAGATATTGTTCATTAATTGAGGATTTGAGTTACCCCCTCAGTATTTCACCTAAAAAATCCCCCTTTTTGAAAAAAAATCAAAAATATGAACCGAAATAAAATACTTTGCTAACTTTGCCTAAGTGAAAAAAATCGCCTCCATATTATTACTGGCTTTGTTGCTATACAATGCCTTCGGTTACTACCTTCTTTTTGCGTATCAAAAAGGGCAGCAACAAGATGTGTCGGTCAATAATTTGCCAGAGTCGGCGTTCAATGTGTTGAAATTTAACGTGGCTATATATACGTCTAAGGAAAATACGGATTTTGAATACCTCAATGAAGCCTTAGAAGTACAAGGCAAAAACTATCAAATTGTTAAAAAACGGATTCATAATGATAGTTTAGAAATGTATTACATCCGAGATTTTCGTAAGGATGAGTTGCGTCAAAGTTTGAATGACATTGTTGAAAGTCAAACGTTTAATAATTCTTCTTCCAAAGAAACACCCATCAAACAATTGCTTAAATCCTTTTTGAAAGAATACGTTTCTAACGATATTTATATTCTTGTTGATTGTGACCCTAAAACGAAAGTATCGGAGTCGGTCAAGATTCCTGCATCGCCTGCCAAGGCATTGCGTTCTGTTTATTTGTCTTTGACATCTCCTCCGCCCGAAGTGGCTTAAATAATGATGAATTTTAAATGATAAATGATGAATTTATGAGATATTGCTTGTCAATATTTTATGATATTCAATGTTTGAGTTTATTGCTTTTTCATTATTTTCTCTATCTTTTCCCTTTGTTTATTTTTTATAACTTGCTGATAATCAGTGTGTTAGCTTGTGTTGCGTAACATGTTGTAGCGGCGAATTCATCCGCCGAAGGAATAGGTTATTTATATTGCGTTGATTTTTTAACGAAATTTTCTACGCACTATACATTCGGCGGATGAATCCGCCGCTACAACAGGTTTCCGCCAAGTATGGAAAACACCCCCTCAGTATTTTTAAAGATTTACATCATTATGTAGAGTCGTAATGTTATTTTTTAACAAGAGCGTACTCCTATTTCTTTATTTTAAAAAATAAAAATAATGAATTCAAACAAACTAAAATATACGGCATTATGCCTTTTATCTTCCATTATTTTAAAAGCACAATCGCTCAATGACGGTATTTATATGCCTAAAAAAAGCTTCTGCGGTGGCATCATGCTCATGCAAGATCAATTTGAAAACTATTGGGAAGGCGCAACCAAACGCAACAATGCCAACATGGGCACAATGACCATGAAAGGCATTGGCATCATGGCAACTTATGGCATCATTGAGAACTTAAACATAGTTGCATCAGTCCCTTATTGGCAAACACAAGCGAGTGCAGGTGTGATGTCAGGTCTGTCAGGAGTGCAAGATTTAACTTTAGGTTTAAAGTATAAAGTATTGAAAATCAAGGACTTATCGGCAAATGTTATTGTTGGCGGTTCTATTCCTACCAGTAATTATGTTGCCGCTTTTCCGCTCGCCATTGGCAACCAATGCAAAACTGCTTTTGGTCGCTTTATGCTTCATTACCTCAACGAAAAAGGGTGGACAGCAACGGCACAAGGCACGTATAACTTCCGCAGCAACATCACGATTGACGCTACAAATTATTATACAGATAAAAATATTTTTAGCAATGAAGTGGCCATGCCGAACACCACAAATTTTGCGTTGAGAGGTGGTTACTACACGCATCGCATCGCCGCTGAAATCTATGCAGAAAGCAACAACACGCTCGGCGGTTTCGATATTCGCCGCAACGATATGATGTTTCCGTCGAACAAAATGGAATCAACCCGCATCGGTTTTACTGGTTTTTATCGGGTGAAACCATTACACGATTTGCAAATAGTGGTGAATGTTGCCAAGACACTTTCGGGTAGAAATGTAGGCGAAACAACAAGCGTAGGCATCGGTTTTATGATGACTTTTGATTGGCGTAAAAAAGAGGAAGTAACGAAATAAGTAGCTTGGTAACCTGTAAGAAATAACATGGTCAATTTGAAGTTTTTTTTTAAACACATAGGCACATAGGACACATAGTTTAATCTGTAATTGCTTGATTTCCAACGATTTATAAAAATTATTTCTGAAAACTATGTGTCCTATGTGCCTATGTGTTTTAAAAAAATGACCTATTTATTATTTACTTGTTACTTACGGATTTATCCGAAAGCTACATCATGATTTCTAAATCAATAAATTAAAAATAATGAAAAATATAAATATAAAAATCGCATCTCTTTTAACACTTTCTGCAATCGCCCTTTTCTCAATAGTGTCATGCAACAAAGACATCAACGAAAAAGGCTCAGATTGGACGGAACTCGTCCCCACAAAACTCGATGAAAACGCAGGCACTTGGAAACAATGCGTTTTGACTCCTGCCGACGACATTAAAATTCCCGATGCTTTGGCGGTGACCACCCCTCAGTATTTGGCAGAAATTCAAGAGCTAAAAACCACTCAAGCCAACCTTACCGAAGACCAAAAAGTGGCTATAAAATATTGGAGCGCAGGGGTGACTTTGCGTTGGAACGAAATCATGCGGGCGTTGGTGGCGAAGTATAATCTTGCGCCACAAAACAAAGACGATGGCACTTATCCCGTGCCTGATGCTGCCAATCCGTTCAGCTATCCCGTTTTTCCATTTTCAAATCCACCCTATGCGGCTCGTGCGTATGCCTATGTGAGTGTGGCGCAATACGACGCTTTGGTGTCTGCCTACAAACTCAAACAACAATACAAACGCCCCGCACCTTACAAAACGGATGCGACGATTACCCCCTCAGTATTCAAGTCAGATTTGCCGTCTTACCCTTCCGAAGAGGCTACTTTGGCAAGCGCAACCTTGGAAATGATGAAATTTTTGTTCCCAGGCGAGGTCGAATTTTTGAATAAAAAAGCGGATGAATCACGCAATTTCAAGCTATGGGCAGGGGCTGCCGTGAAGAGCGATATTGCCGCCGGTGATTCATTGGGCAGAGCCGTTGCCAATAAAATTTTGGCAAGAGC
>JAYTMW010000810.1:0-3267 GCA_043728105.1 Saprospiraceae bacterium
CTTGTCTCAATTGCCTTCATCTTCAGATGGAGGATTGGAATGATTAATTTTTCCTGTTCTTTTTCCCCATCTGAAGATGGAGGCAATTGAGACCTTAAATAAAAAATCCCAAAACCACTTTCGCTTTGGTATATGTCAAAATACTGAGGGGTCTCTTTTCAAACCCTACCACTATTCATCTTGTGCATCACCTCCAAATGCGGCAACGTAATCAACGACAAAAAGATAAAAAGCAAAGGCAATGGATCCCAACTACCCAAATAATGCAACCAATACCACGTAGCGAAACCTAAAAATGCCACGGCTACAAATGTAAAAAACAAGGTTTTTGTCCATACATTTAGAATAGACGTTATCGGTTTTTTATGCCTCAAATCATGGTCGTTTTCCAATAAATAATCGTGAATATTTTTGAATGAACATAGGGCGTGCCAACCACCAAAATAAAGCCCAAAGGCAGGCAAAAGCGGTAGAAAATAAGTCAAAATTAAAATACAACCCAATCTAAAAAAGCGCATTTTATCAATGTCAATCGGTTTTTTTTGATAAGAAAAATAGAAAAAAGCAAGCGAAAACAAACCAAAACCCATCAATAGCGGCATTTTAAAACCAACCAACCAATCCCAAACAGGCATCACGCTCCCACTATTTTGACTTATTCGTGCGAGAATAGGCGTGGTTTCTTCGGCGTGAAAAAGGAGTATCCAAAGCAAAACAAAGCAACCAAACACAAATCGAGTCACATTCCAAAAAGGCGTGGGCGGAGCATTTTCAATATCCGTTTCGCCAAAATGCCACGCTGAAATGAGGAGAAAAAACAACAAACTCACACTCGGCAACAAATACCACATCAACGCATAAAAAAGCATTGTTAGCACATATTTCAAGAGGAAAAGCGGCAAATTAAAGGATTTTTGCTGCCTTTCAGCCGTTTCTTTTTCCACCAAATGGTCAATCGCTCCGTGCGGAATACCCGTGAGGAAGATAAAAAGGGCGAAAAAAGTAAGTTGTACTGAGGGGGGTAAGTTGCCCGTTAGCGTTTGCCACAACACCAAAACGCTGCCCACAACGATGCTAATCGAAGTAGGCGTTTCAACGATATAGCTTACGGATTTATCCGAACCCGTCGAAACGGATTTATCCGTTGACATGCGTAAAAATTTTAAAACGGTAAAAAAAAATTAGATATTTCGACGGATGAATCCGTCTCGACGGGTTCGGATAAATCCGTAATCTACATTTGCCGATAAACTTGTTTCAAAAAAGGAACATAAGGCAATTTGCTAAAAATAGAAATCTCTTCCCAAAGGCTCGTCTCCTCATCTAAAAAACGCATAATTGTTTTCATATCCACCCGCCTAAAAAGCGTTTCAAAAATGACACTACCCAACAAAGGCTCTTCCGAAAGAATACCCAAAAGCAAGCGATCATAAAACCGAAAACGCCCCTTTGTGGCAGACCAACGCAGCTCTTTTTGCGTCGTCAAATCTTCGGCAAGTCGCTCACTATCTCGCCCGATGCGCTTAAAGGCATAACCCGTGGTCGCCTTCACCATGCCCGCCGCCGTGCCAAGCAATACTTCCCCTTCATTTCCCAGTCGAGAAAAAGGCGCATTTGTCATCGGAATAGCCCCTTTTTCAGTATTTTCTATCTTAAAACGGGCATTTGGAAAATGCTGATTCATATAATCGTGTAAAACGGCATCGTACACATCATCCTCATATATATAAGGTGAAAAAACGGTCATTTCTACCAACGCCTCGGTTTTGGAAAAAGGCAGCACATACACAAACCGAGTATCATCGTACTGAGGAATCGAAAAATCCATGAGCATCACGGTCGAATCATCAAAAACAGGCTCTTCCGTTTTGATAAACCACCCTTTGAAATGCTGTTTGAGTGAAAATACTGAGGGGCCTCCTTTTTCTAATTTTGGCGGCAAACCACTGAACACCTTTTCCGCTTCCCAATGTGCCACATTGTTTTGAATGTAAAATCCTTCACCCTTTTTTTGGATGCTCGTAACCGTATGATTTATAGGTGTAATATTTTTATTGTCAGACAAAAAATCATTTTGGAAATAATCGAAAAATGCTTCGCCCGAAATGTAATGATATTGATAGGGTGCAATGTCTTCCGTTTTTGAAAAATCCCGACCTTTAAATGATAGCTTGCTCCACGATTTTTGCACCAAATGTTGCAACGGATGCTCATCTTTAGTCCAAAAACACCACGAGCGTTTCAAGGGTGCGCTATCATTAAACAACGCTACATTTTTTTGCGACCAATCAGGTTGCTTCGATAATTGATGCAGCAATTGAAAACCAGAACAACCGCCACCCAATACTGCAACATTATAAAATGATTTTTCCATTTTTTTAAAACAATTTAAGGTTGGCTTTGTTTAACTATTTTGTTTAACCATTTAACAAATGTAGTTAAACAAAATTAAAAGCGAGTTACTTTTAAATTATTTTCAAAAAAATAAAAATATTTTAAAAATTTGCTGAAAAGCAACGCATACAAAATTAATAAAATGTGTCATGTTTTTGTCAGAATATTTAATTTCATAACTAATTGATTATCAATATTTTATAGGCAATTAATATTAACAAAATTAATTATTGTTTTTCGCCTAAAATTATATTTTGTTTATTCAAAAGTACACAAAATTAATTTTTTTGAAAAATATTTGTTCTGTTTTCAATAATTATTGAATTTTAATTTTACCTTCACAGCATAATTTTAATGTCTAACCAATTTTTTAACTAATAAAAATGTTTTAACTATGCTACAAGATTTATTCTTAGATGTCATGGTGATTCCGAAGGATGATCCAGTTGCTTTTACTTTCTTTACAGGCTACATGGCTATGTTTGCTTCTTCTATCTTTTTCTTCGCTGAAAGAGGACAAGTGGATAACAAATGGAAGTTGTCATTGTTAGTTTCTGCACTCATTACAGGTATTGCCGCTGTGCATTACTATTACATGCGTGATTATTACGTTTCTACTCACTCTACACCAACCGCTTTACGTTACATTGACTGGACATTAACAGTGCCCTTGATGTGTATCGAATTTTATTTGTTGTTGCGTCCTGCGGGAGCAAAAATTGAGTTCATGTGGAAACTCATTGCAGCATCTGCATTGATGTTAGTAGCAGGTTACATCGGCGAGGCTTTCGTACCAGTAGGTGCTGACGGCAAAGCAGCAGCGGGTGCAAACATGCACTCATTTATGTGGGGTGCTATCTCTACATTAGGTTA
>JAYTMW010000811.1:0-1505 GCA_043728105.1 Saprospiraceae bacterium
AATTTCTACCAAAGGCATGATGGTTGCCGGATTGAAAAAATGAATGCCTATTACGCGCTCTGGAGTTTGGCAAGCACCGGCGATGGCTGTGATAGAAAGTGAAGAAGTATTGCTTGCCAGAATGCAATTTTCAGAAACATACATTTCTAACTCATTGAAGATATTTTTTTTAATTTCCAAATCTTCAATAACGGCTTCTATAATCAAATCGCAATCGCCCAAGCCTTCCAATCGCTCGGTTATCGAAATTTTATTCGCAATATCGGCTGCTGCGATGAGAGAAATTTTGCCTTTTTCAGCTATTCGGCGCAGGTTCAAGCGCACGTTTTCAAGCGAACGCTGCATCGCCACATCATTCGCATCATATATTTTCACAATATTGCCAGCCGTTGCGGCTACTTGCGCGATACCACTTCCCATAGCTCCAGCGCCAATTATTCCAATTTTTAAATTAGACATTAGACAAATAGATATTTAGATATTAGAAAAATAGATGTTAGATATTAGACTGATAATCAAGACTTTTGCGGTCTAATATCTAATATCTAACTATCTAATATCTGATTTACCTGCAAAGATTAAGAAATTTTTTATGACAAATAAAAAAAAAATGGCTGAACACCATAAAAGGGAACAGCCATTTAAATTCTTAAGTTTGTTCATCAAAATTTTTATCAAAGTATATCAACCCAAGTTGTTATTTTTTGCCTCAATGCTCAATGTAGCATGAGGGACTGCCTTAAGGCGTTCTTTCGGAATCAATTTGCCAGTAGCTCTGCACACGCCATACACCTTATTGTCAATGCGCACAATGGCATTTTGAAGGTGCTGAATATGCTTATTGAGTCGGGCAGCAACGGTAGCAATATACTCATTTTCGGATGAGCCAACAGCATCATCAAGAGATTTGACTTTATTATCGCCTCCAGCAGATAAATCGGTTAATTGATTAAGGTAAAATAAGTAATCTTCTCTCGCTTTAAAGATTTTTTGTTGGATAAGGGTACGAAATTCAGCTAAGTCAGCTTCGCCGTAGCGTTCTGTGGTAGCGGTGCTTGTCATATGTGTGCTGGTTTTAGTTAAGTTTACAAGGTGTAGTTAAACTCCAGTGAATTTTGTAAAAACTTTCGTTACCGATTTAATATTTTGCAAAATTTCCGCTGCAAAGGTATTAATTTTTTCAAACTTCCAAATATTCACACAATATTTTTTTTAAATACTTAATGTTAACAGCATTATTCATACCCTAAAAGTGATAGTTAGGGAAGGCTAAACTATTTAACTTCTGACCTTAAAAACTCATTGTATTTTGAGGGTATTCAATTAAAACAAGGGAATAATAGGGTCACTCGCAAAATATTTGTGCCAAAAAAAGGCTGATAATCAATGAGTTACGTCAATTTATGAAAAATATTTTTCAAGAATGCTTGTTTATTCTAAGTTGAAAGAATATCTTTGCACCGCTTTTTAAAAATGCCCTTAGCCCCCTAACCCCCAAAGGGGGG
>JAYTMW010000812.1:0-3471 GCA_043728105.1 Saprospiraceae bacterium
TCATTTTTCCTTAATTGAGCCAAAAGTACATTGGCTTCATCAAACTTCAAAGCAAGTGTTTTCTCATACGCCTGACGTGCTAAGGGCGTGAACTCAAACTTGCCCGCAGCGTGTAACGTATTGATTATCAGAGAAATATAAATAATTAAAAATACTTTTTTCATATTTTGGACTTAGAAAATAAAGGACAAAAGTAGTAAATATTTGAGTTTTAAAAATTGTAAGTTACCCCCTCAGTATTTTTTAATTTTTCGGCCTTTTTATATCTCAAATAAAATGGATGTTTACCTTTGTGAAAAATGAAAGTGATTTTCAGATTGTAGCTTACGGATTTATCCGAACCCGTCGAGACGGATTCATCCGTCGAAATACACACTCGGGAATGCGCACTTGGAAGTACTTACTTGGAAATGCACAATTGGATATTTCAACGGATAAATCCGTTTCGACGGGTTCGGATAAATCCGTAAGCTACAAACCGAAAATCTTTTTCACGTCAATATAAAACTGTATTATTGGGTTTATATTTTTCAAAACAAATACATAGTATTTTTTATTTTACATAAAATATTGACTATCAACAAATTAACCAATTTTATAAATGCGCTTGCAGATGCGCACTACTCCTTTGACTCGTATGAATTTTCTAAAAAAAATCCTTTTTGGCACAAATGGCACTACCGATGGTGTCACCGTCAAGCACCTCAATGTGCCTTCGCAATATCTTGAACGGGCGGTTAAGGTTGATATTTTTTTACCCCCTCAGTATGGAAAGGATAAAAAACAGTTTTATCCAACTATTTATTTCAACGATGGTCAAGACATGGCAGCGTTGGGCATGTTTGATACTTTGACACGTTTATATAAAGACGAAAATTTACCACATTGTATCATCGTAGCGGCTTATTGCAACGACAATCGGATGAATGAATACGGCACGGCGAACCGCCCCGACTATAAAAATAGAGGCAACAAAGCTCGTCAATACAACGATTTTGTCATCCATGAGCTTGTGCCTTACATCCAATCGGAGTATAAATGCAAACAAACGCCTTTGGAAACGACTTATGCGGGTTTTTCGCTTGGTGCTTTATCGGCTTTGGATATTGCTTGGGCGAACCCCTCAGTATTTGGCAAGGCGGGCGTGTTCAGTGGGTCGCTTTGGTGGCGTGAGCGTGAGTGGACGGCGCAAGACCCCGACGGTGGGCGCATCATGCACGACATCATACACACAAGTACGCATCAAGTGGGTATGAAATTTTGGTTTGAAGTCGGTACAAAAGATGAGGAATGCGACCGTAACAATAATGGTGTCATTGATGCGATTGACGATACGCTCGAAATCATCAACGAATTGGTCGGCTTAGGCTATCGCCCGCATGAGGACATTAAATATGTGGAGATTGAGGGCGGCGAGCATAACCCGCAAACGTGGGGTAAAATTATGCCTGATTTTTTGAAGTGGGTTTTAATTTAATGTCAAAGAAGACGAATGTTTGTTGAGTTTTAGTGATAAAGGTGATTTATGTTTCAGTTCTAATCTTGTTTTGATAAACTAAAAAGCCCTACTCGTGTACTTTTTATCAAAATACAATCAAAATCAACTTTTTGGATGGTTATTTGTTTTAGTTGAAATAATCAAAATTATAAATTCCTTAGGTGTTTTACGATAAAACATTAAATTTGTAGAAAAATAACAAGTATGAAAGACTGGAAATACATTATTGCGTACATCATTCCCCTCGCCGCTTTTTGGGGTATTCATCAAAGTGGCTGGTTATCCTTTGGGTCAGTTTATGTTTCATTTTTATTGATTCCCCTTTTAGAATTGGTTTTACCGAAAAGTATTACCAATCACAAAGAGGAAGAAGAGGAAACACGCAGCAACAGCCGTTTCTTCGACGTGCTGCTTTATTCGCACGTGCCTATTTTGTACGCTTTGGTTTTTTATGCGCTTTATTATTTTCAAACCCATACTTTAACGACGTTGGAGACCGTCGGTATGGCTTATAACATCGGTATTTTAGTCGGTGGATTTGGTATCAATATTGGACATGAATTGGGTCATCGGAACACCTCTTTTGAGCAAAATTTATCAAAATTGCTTCTGTTACCCGCTTTATATCAACATTTTTTTATAGAACACAATCGTGGGCATCATAAAAATGTGGCAACAGACCTTGACCCCGCATCTTCTCGTTTGGGTGAAAATCTTTATGCCTTTTGGTGGCGTTCCGTAACGGGTGGCTACATGAGCGCATGGCAAATTGAAAATGAGCAAATGAAGCGTGAAGGTAAGGCCGTGATGTCGTGGTCAAATGGTATGATTCGTTTTCATGTCTATCAAGTGGCTTATTTAGTGGCAATTGGTTTGGTTTTCGGAGGCCCCTCAGTATTGATGGCAATTGCGTTTGGAGTTTTCGGGTTTTTGTTGTTAGAAACTGTAAACTACATCGAACACTACGGTTTAAGAAGAAAACAGTTAGCAAATGGGCGTTTTGAACCCGTTTTGCCGCATCATTCTTGGAACAGCGACCACGAATTAGGTCGTATCGTTTTGTTTGAATTGACCCGCCACAGCGATCATCATTTCAAAGCCACTCGCCCTTATCAGATATTAAGGCATTTCGACGAAAGCCCACAATTGGCCTTTGGCTACCCCCTCAGTATGATAACCGCTTTGGTGCCGCCGCTTTGGTTTAAGGTGATGGATAACAGAATACCTCGCCCAGAAAATGCGATAGATACAACAACCCTTTTGGCTGCATAATTTTTAATAATAAAAAGCTATTTTTGCCAGACTTTGCAAACCTTAATGTGTTTGCAAAGTTTTTTTTATTCAGAAAAAATACCCACTATTTATTTATGCTGTGGTGCTTTTCACTCACTGTTTCATGCTGCGCATAAAAGGCGTACTACAAAAAGGACTAAATGGGTTGATTTAATTTTTGAAGTTGAAAAATTGAAAAATTTTCAACTTCAAAAATTAAATCAACCCGAAAAAAATACTCCTCAAACACGCATTTTGTACGCAGTACAAAACAGTAAGTATAAAGTGCCAGAGTAGAATTATTATTAACTATCAATTAAATAACTCTATGGAAATGAAAAGTATAGCCGTCTATTGCGGCTCGATGAAAGGCAACAATCCCGCTTTTGCGGAGAAGGCAACTGAATTAGGTATGCTGTTGGCGCAAGACAAAATTCAGTTAGTTTACGGCGGCGGCAAGGTTGGTTTGATGGGCGTGATTGCGGAATCCGTGATTGCAAACGGCGGTCGTGTAGTGGGTGTGGCACCCCATTTTTTGATGAAAAGAGAGGTAGTACATCACGAATTGCACGAGCTACATAAGGTGGATACCATGTATGAGAGACGCAACATGATGATAGACCTTTCGGATGGTTTTATTGCGATGCCAGGCGGATACGGCACGCTTGATGAGATAGGCGAAGTATTGATGTTGACGATTT
>JAYTMW010000813.1:0-1707 GCA_043728105.1 Saprospiraceae bacterium
TATTAACATATTCAACCATTTTCCAAGTCAAATATGTCAAATGAATCAGATTGTCCTCGTTTAATAAATTCATTGAACTTACCAGTTTTAGTGTCTCGTTTGCAAAATGAGAAAGCATCTATGGTAGATGGTAATTCTATATTTAAGGTAATATTTATTTTACAGAATGATGATTTGGGAGATATAACGAGAGCAGTTCAAGAAGACCAAATTCTCAAAACCAGAATTAAATGCAAAATAAGAGGTTTATTAGTAGAATTACCGAGTTTCTGGGATGTATGGAATCGTGATAAGAGATTATCTTATAAAATAAAAAAATCTCAAAATCCAAATGAAGAAAAATGGAAATGTAGTAGGGAATTTGGTTATAAGATGGCAAATACATTTATGCCGTTATACGCGAAATCTATTTATGAGTATTTCAACGCAGAGAATGTTCTTGACCCTTGTGCAGGATGGGGAGATAGAATGATAGCGGCAGCTTCTACTGCTTGTGTGAAGAAATATGTGAGTTTTGACCCTAATCATTCTTTGCGTTCAGGGTATGAAACACTTATGAACCTTATTGGACCCGATATTGAGCATATAGATGAACACAAAATGTCGTTTAATAACGGTTTTGAAACTTATGCAGAACCATTTGAGATTGGGGCAAAAAAATTAAAGTCTGAATCATTTGATTTGGTATTTACCAGTCCTCCGTTTTTCGATTATGAAATATACGTTTCTACAAATCCTAAATATAAGAACTGGATTGATGAATTTTATACTCCACTTTTCATAGAATCTGCGCGTTGTGTAAAAGTCGGTGGACACGTGGCAATTCATATAGAAGATACATCAGCAGGAACAATTGAACCTTTCCTTTTAAATAAAGTGAAACAGATTTGCAGTCTAAAACTTGTATATAAAATCGGGTTAAGAGGATTTATGTCAGGACAAGAAAGACCTGTTTGGATTTTCGAAAAAATATAGAAAAATATGTAGTAATAATATATAATGAGTCGAAAATCAGTTTCTTTTAATGAAAGTAAAATTGAAATAAGAGAAATACCAAGAAATAGAACTATAGAAATAAATCAACGTTTAAAAAATTTGGTTTCTAGAACAAAAAAAACATTAAAGAAACGATTCCCAAATGGAATAGAACCTTTAAATGATGAAAAAACAGAATTAGAAGAATTGTCTAATAGTAATAAACCCATAACAATGAGACAACTAAAACGTATTGATGAAATTGATGAAGAAAATATTCGTTATGAAAATCTAAAATATATTATCAAAAATCCTAAAGATTATATAAAATATTTGGATAAAGAAAATGAAAAATCGGGTAGAACAGAATCCAAAATAGAAAAACGGTTGAGATTATCGATTAAGAATTCACCAACAACTATTAATACATCTACAAATTCTATAATAAACGAAAAAGTATCAATAACCAAAAAAAATAAATCAAAAGGCGGAAAAAAAAATCATACAAAGAGGAGGACCTCCTCCTCGCCTTTCATAACCTTACACGAAAATTATAAAAGAGACGGTTTACCGTCCTTAGGGAATTTTCTATAAAAAGGATAAACTTGTTTTTTTTGCGTGGCATTCCCGACAAAGGGAAATTAAATTGTCTATATTATTGCTTCCTCCTTCGTGTAATCCAATTATATGGTCGATTTCAAAATACGCGCTCAACATATTTTGACAGTGTCC
>JAYTMW010000814.1:0-8913 GCA_043728105.1 Saprospiraceae bacterium
TATGACCAAATAGAACCACAGATGCCACAGATTTAACAGATTAGGACTGATTTTCTTACACCTTTTTTCTTAAAAATCACTAAAAATCACTGAAAATCAGTATAATCAGTTAAATCTGTGGTTCTATTTGGTCATATACGGAATTGCTGGTAAATTAGGAAACGAGATTATAAGTAATTGATTGTCAATGATTTATCTCTATTTTCTCAAATTGCTCTGCCTGCATTTATCTTTCTCTCATTATTCTATAAAGTTGGTAAAACGCTATTACTAACCTCTCCAAAACCTACTTGAATCTCTCCTCGAATAGCCTTTGCTCGCATTGAAACCGTATCGCCATCCGCAATGAATTTTCGCTCTAAACCATCGCCAATACTGAGGGGGTGCTTTCCGCCCCAAGTCAATTCGAGCATAGACCCAAAAGAGTTCGGCGTTTTGCCTGAAATAGTACCCGAAGCCAAAATATCGCCCACATTTAAGTTGCAACCGTTGACCGTGTGATGCGCAATTTGTTGACAAACAGACCAATAAAGATGCTTAAAATTGGAGCGACTGACGACCGTTTCCACCCCATTTTGAGGTTTAATAGCCACTTCTAAAGGCATATCAAAATGATGGTTGCCTTCAAATTGCAAATAAGGCAAAACGGGTGGATCTTGTTTTTCGCCTGCAATCCGAAAAGGTTCTAAGGCATCTATCGTAACAATCCACGGCGAAATAGAAGAGAAAAAGTTTTTGGCTAAAAAAGGCCCCAGCGGCACATATTCCCACTTCTGAACGTCCCGAGCAGACCAATCATTAAAAATAACGAATCCGAAAATATGGTCTTCCGCTTCTGCCGTAGAAATAGTTTTGCCCAAGGCATTAGATTTGCCAATAATGGCGGCCATTTCCAACTCAAAATCTAAACTTTTAGTCGGCGAAAACAAAGGGAATTCATTATCATTGGGTCTAATTTGACCTTTTGGACGATAAAAATTTGTTCCTGAAATGCAAATAGAACTGGCTCGACCATGATACGCCACGGGCAAATGTTTCCAATTGGGCAACAGTGCATTGGCAGGGTCTCTAAACATTTTTCCAACATTGGTAGCGTGTTCTTCCGACGAATAAAAATCCGTATAATCCCCTATCCGAATTGGCAGGTGCATGGTTGCATCGGCTTGTGAAATCAAGCATTTTTCAACCGCTTTTTTATCCTCAAAACCCAAGGTCAAAATTTCTTGCACACGCTCACGTAAGGCACGCCAAACGGGTTTCCCTTGCGCAATAAAGTCGTTCAAAATGGGCGCATGAAGCGTTTTTTTATCAAAAGATAAATCTGAAAAAAAGCCAACCCCCTCAGTATTTGGCAAACTTAAAATGCTTTCACCAATGGCAATACCGATGCGTGGTGTTGGGTTTTCAGGCGTGGAAAAAACGCCGTAGGGCAGGTTATGAATAGAGAAATCACTATGGGGTGAAACAGGAACCCAACTTTTCATGGGATGTAATTTATTATTTGGTTAAAATATAATTTACGAACTGTGTAAGTGAATAGGGTAAAGTTCCCATTTGATGTATTTACTCACTGTTTTGCCTACGGCAAAAGGCGTGCTTTAAACAGATTTTTTCGGATTGATTGTATTTTCAGAAAGAAAAATTTTCAATTTTTCTTTCTGAAAATACAATCAATCCATTTAGTCCTTTTCCATTTTAGTTGGCAAAGGTATTAAAATTGCTCTGTTCATTAATATTTAACCTTCCTGCGTTAGCGAACAAGTGTGAAATCTCCTTTAAAAACCTCTGTTTCACCGTCTTCAAATTCAATCTCAGCAAGCCAAACGTAGGTATCTGTGTTTGACACAACACCTTTGAAAAGACCATCCCAACTCAAAGCAATATCATTGGGTTTCATATCTCTCTGACAATCGTGAATCATGGCACCCCAACGGTTGAAAATGGAAAACTTCATCACTTTCTTTGCGCCTGTGCCTATAAAAAGCGTAAAAGAATCATTCTCACCATCACCATTGGGCGTAAATATATTGGGCGCAAAGACCCTTCGACGTTTGTCAACGCTTACCAAAATTTGCTTTTGCGCTTCACAACCAAAAGTGTCTTTCACCATCATTTTATAAAAAGTGGTCAAACGAGGGCTGGCGTAAGTGCTTGGGCAATCTTTGCACGCAAAACCCGTTGAATCACGGGTCGGAATCCATTTCACACTGCCCAATACTGAGGGGGCCTCTACATCAGCAACCAACAAAAGGCTGTCGCCAAAATGAATCAATGTGTCAGAAGTACCTATAATTTTGAGCTTCGGCGGATTTAAAACAGTAATTTTTTTATCAACCGAACAATTGTTTGTGTCTTTCAAAGAAAAGATGTATTCGCCTCCGCCCAAGCCTGTAAACTGCCGAGCCTCTTCGGTTGAATATCTTTTATCGTTAAAAAAATAATGGTAAGAACCCACGCCACCACGGATGCTATCCACGGTAATAATGCCACTTTTTTCACCGTTACATCGAGCGTTTTTTACCGTAAAATCACCCTCAATTTTAGGCGGGGCTGTCAGGCGAAAAGTAGTGGAATCGTTACAACCATTTTTATCAAAAACAAAAATTTTATAAGTCGAATCCGCTCTTAAATTATTCACTGATTTAGTGGTTTGGAAAGGTTTGGTCAACCAAACATAGTTATAACCACCGTTACCACCCACAGCTTGAGCCACCGCTTGACCATCATCAGATTCAGGGCAGCTCACCGCATAACCATTATAAACCTCATTCGGTACTACTTTTACGTCTATTCTTTGTGGCTGAGTGATTGTAATAAGTGACGTATAAGCACACCCTTTGGAGTCCGTCACCGTTAACCCAATGTCACCCGCACAACGCCCAATGATGTTCGCCCCCGTGCGACCACCCGACCATGTGTAAGAGAAAGGCGCACCGAAACCACCTGAACCTTTAGCATTTGCTTCGCCATTGCACTGGTTAAAACATTGAGGTTTTTTCACAGTAACGGTCGCTAAAACAGGATTATCAG
The DNA here is from genome assembly GCA_043728105.1 of Saprospiraceae bacterium. GTDB lineage: Bacteria > Bacteroidota > Bacteroidia > Chitinophagales > Saprospiraceae > JAAFJT01. The sequence goes on from JAYTMW010000814.1 coordinate 3,031, forward strand.
CAATAGTAACTTTTACGGTATCCGAACCACGACACCCCTCAGTATTTGTGACGGTTACGGCATAATTGTCTGTTTTTTTTGCGGTTAACAAGCGTTGAGTCGTGCCATCTTGCCATTTGTAAGTGCTACCTAAGTTTTTTGCATCCAAATTACAGGTCTGACCATTACAAAAAGCAGTGTCTTTGCCTAAATCAACTTTGGGCAAAGCATTAATTTTCACATCCACAGAATTAGAAATAGTTTGGCAAGCGTTTAGTTTGGCAGATAAAAAATAAGTGCCACCCACCGAAGGATTGGCTTTTGGGATGACCAATACAGGCTCGGAAGCCTTAAAATTATTGGGTCCACTCCATTCGTAAAGGGTGGCACGAGTTGTCGTTGATAGCTTGAGCGAGTCACCTTCGCAAGGTGAATTGGCCCTCACCAATAATGTTGGATTACAACCCGTTGGTGCTACCATATTATTACAATTCATAAAATCTTCAAAATAGATTTGCGAATTGTCATCATCATTTGTAAAACGCACCCAATCTATGGCAGCTGAACCCTTGAGTCGAAAATCAAAACGCTCTAAATTACAGATGTTGCCTGTGTAAGGTGCTGTAAAAAAAGGAGTACCGTTGTAAGAATAAGTAATAACATTGTTCTTGAACTTCAATTTCACAACGCACCAATTAGAAAAATCCAAAACCAATGCAGGGTTGTTAGCGATAACAACTTGACCCGTCACCATCAAACTTGTCCACTGTTGTGCGCTCGCTTCACCCATCAGCGTACAGCCCGTAATACCATTGGGCGAAATCAATCCTAACGCCACATCGTAAGCCCTAAACCCATTTAAAGCAGCGTTATTTTTAATTCTTATTTCATAACTAAAATTATCAGGAAGACAAATAGGTGCGTTAAATTCAAAATTTGTCCAATAAAGATTCCTATTGGTAACAGAAGCGGGTTCAATGCGGAGTTGCCCATTTTTAACAAAAGCACAAGTAGCTAAATCATTCTCTTTCTGGTATTTGCTTGCATTGTCAAAATAAGTCACGTAGCCTTTCCATGCGGAGGCTTGTGCTGCCAAATTGGCGCAATTTATACTCACAAAAAAAGTAAATAGGGACAATCGAAACATAGTGTTGGTTTTTGAAAAAGTGTTGTATCGTACTGAATGAACATGCAAATTAAAAAAAAATTGATTTAAAATCAACCCCCTCAGTATTCATACAAAAAACTTATTTTTTGATGCTTGTAAATCTTAGGAATGAAACAGAAATAAAGTCCACCATTTAGTGATGCTTGCAGCTTCATCAAGCCAGAGGCATGAGAGAATTATTTTTTTGAGTAAGCCATTCTATTTTTAAAGTAATATCGGGGCATATTGCTTTAAAAATAGAATGGCTTAATCATAAAAAGAATCTTTTAAATGGTGGAGTTTATTTCTGTTTCATTCCTTAGTTCCAAATTTGACGGTATTTTCGATGATAATAACTATTCATAAGCATCATTTAGTTTAGATTAACATTTTATATAAAAAAAATTATATCCTATTACTCTTTTTTATTTTAAAATTAAAGAGACTTAAAACGACGATTTTGTTAAAATTCATCCTTCATTTATCCTATTTTCGCACCGCAATAACTTTATATTGCAACACCATCTAATTCTACTTTGGCACTTTATCTACTGAAAAGGACTAAATGGATTGATTTAATTTTTGAATCGTAAAATTGAAAATTTTACGATTCAAAAATTAAATCAATCCGAAAAAACAACTTTCATGCACGCCTTTTGTGCGCAGCACAAAACAGTGTGTGTAAAGTGCCAAAGTAGAACTAAGTAATGAGTAAATAATAACATGGTCTTATTAAAGTTTTTTATAACACATAGGCACATAGAACACACAGTATTATGTATAAAATATTGATAATCAATACTTTATGTAATTTATATGCGTCCTATGTGCCTATGTGTTGCAAAAAAAAAAGACCAATTTATTCTTTACTTGATACTGAAACTAAAAGTGCCTAACTAAACTTGCTGAGTTTGTTTAGGCACTTTTAGTTTTTTCATAAAAAATACTGAGGGGGTATATTCCTCCCAACAGAAAAAGACAAACCCTACTTTTCATATTTTCCTTTAAAAACCATCGTAAAACTAATTTTAACGCCTACATTTAGCGCAAAAATTGACTAACAAATCAAAGATTTATGAAAATCGTAAAATTTTTACTCTCCTTCTTAGCTTTAGGTGGTTTGGTGTGGGCTTTAAACACATCTTTGACCATTAAAGGTGCACCCGCTCCCGCCTTTGGTAAATTACTAAACCCCTTCGGTGGCTTTTGGAACAATGGCGAATCGCTCTCTCAACTGCCCACTGATAAGACATTTGAAGCACTCAAAGGCACGACCAAAGTGGTGTATGACGACCGCATGGTGCCGCACGTTTTCGCTGAAAACTTGGCAGATGCGTACTTCGTTCAAGGCTATTTACATGCCTCCAATCGTTTGTGGCAAATGGATTTTATCACCCGTGCATCAGGTGGAAGGCTCTCAGAGGTTTTGGGCAACCGAATACTGAGGGGTACGCTCACGAGCGTGGACGTGGACAAGTTGATGCGTCGTAAAGGCATCTTAGCGGGTGCTGAAAAGACTGCAAAAGAATGGGAAAAAGACCCCGAAACTTGGGCTTTGATTCAGAGTTATTGTGCGGGTGTCAACGCCCACGTATCTACGCTCAATGAGCGCACGTATCCCGTGGAATACAAAATTTTTGGCGTTGAACCGCCCAAAACTTGGACACCTCTTCACATGGCACTTTTTGCCAAATATATGGCAATTGACCTCGCCAGCGGAGAAAGCGATGTGGCTATCACCAACGCTCGCACGATGCTCGGCGGTGATTTTGATTTCCTTTTTCCAACTTATTTTAAAGAGCAATCGCCCATAGTACCCGCTGGAACTCCGTGGAATTTCTCTGCAAACATGACTTCATCAGAAAGCCCTAAAACGACAAACGACCTTAGCATTTCTAATAAAAAAGACGAAAACAAAGCCATAACAGGCATTATTCCTTTCAATAATGACGAATTATTGAAGCCTGACCCGTCCAATGGTTCAAACAATTGGGTGGCGGGGCCGTCAAAAACGAAGAATAAAAAACCGATTTTGTGTGGTGATCCGCATCTCGGTTTGCGCCTTCCGTCTATCTGGTATGAGATGCAAATCATTACGCCAGAGATGAATGTTTACGGTGTGTCGCTACCTGGTTTGCCCTCCATTATCATTGGTTTTAACGAAAATATTGCTTGGACACAAACCAACGTAGGGCATGATGTGGCTGATTGGTATTCGATAAAATGGACGGATAAAACGAAGACAAAATACCTTTTGGATGGTGCTGCCAAGGACATAAAAACCCGTATTGAAACCATAAATGTGAAAGGCGAACCGACCATTTTAGACACGGTTCGTTACACCGTTTGGGGGCCAGTGGTTTATGAAAATGACACCATGCCCGCCGCTAACATGGCATATCATTGGTTGGCAAATGAAGTGCCTGAATCGTCTATTCATACTTTTGTGATGCTCAATAAAGCAAAGAATTATGATGAATATTCGGCGGCGATTAGAGACTACAACGTACCCGCTCAAAATTATGCTTTCGCTTGTAAAAATGGTGATATTGCCTTGAAAGTGATGGGCATGTACCCCAAAAAAGCAGTTGGACAAGGGCGTTTTGTGCAAGATGGTTCATTGTCTTCAAGCGGTTGGAAAGGTTTCGTTTCAAAGGATGAAATACCGCAATATAAGAATCCAGCTCGTGGATTTGTGTCTTCCGCCAACCAACATTCGACCGACCCGAGCTATCCTTATTTCTATCATTCCGAAAATTTTGAGCCGTATCGTGGACGTATTGTCAATAATTTTTTAACAAAAATGGACAGTATTACGATTGACGATATGAAAAAAATGCAGAACTCAAATTACAGTCTCATGGCAGAAGAAGCATTGCCAAACATGTTGAAAAATTTGGATGAATCAGCGTTCACTGAACCAGAAAAAAAGATACTTGCCGACTTGAAAACATGGCAATATTCTTACGATGCAGAAAAAGTTGCACCCATTTATTTTGAAGAATGGTATAAGGCATTTTATAATGACACATGGGATGAGTTTTTATTGAACAAAAATGTTGATAATATTCAAAAACCTTCGGGTTGGCGTACGGTCTTTTTGCTGAGAGATGAACCTGCTAACAAGTTTTTTGATGTAACAGCCACGACCGATAAAAAAGAAACGGCGAAGGATATTTTGACGGCAGCATTCAAAAAAATGTGTTTAGAAATACCAAAAGTTGAAGCGGAAATCAAGGCAAAATACGCCAATGATCCGACCTTGATTTGGACGCATTATAAGGATACCGAAGTGCCACATATTTCAATGATTCCGGGTTTGGGTCGAGCACATTTGTCCAACGGTGGCAACTCCAGAACCATCAATTCAATGAAGAAAAATCACGGCCCATCGTGGCGTATGATTGTCGAAATGGGTGATGAGCCTCACGCTTTTGTGGCCTATCCAGGCGGTCAATCGGGCAACCCTGGCAGCCCATATTATACTACTTTTTTGGATACTTGGACAAAAGGAGAATACTACGAAGCCTTGTTTTTGAAAAAATCTGAAGAGCAAAATGCTCGTATTAAAACCGTACAGACGTTCAAAAAACAATAGATTTAATTCGGTAAACATTTGATTATCAATGACTTACAAATAAGAAATCTTAGTTTTATAATAGTTGTAGTTCATGTTGATGTATTGACTCATTGTTTTGAGCGAAGCACAAAACAATGAGTCAATACATCAACGATAAATACATTTTTTCATAACTCATAATTAAAAAATCATGTTAGAAAAGATAAAAGAATTAGGTTTAGCGGGAGGTGCTATTTTTGTCCTTGGATTTGCGGCACAATCATTTTTTCCGTGGTGGAGCATTGCCGTGGTTGCCTTCCTTGTGGGTGTGTGGCAAAGTGAGTCAGCGGCCAAAAGTTTTACCTATGGCACATTGGCGGTCACCTTATTATGGACAATTTATGCGGGGTTTCAAACTCAGCAAAATGGTGGTTTGATTGGTGATGCCGTTGGCAAAATGTTGGGCGGCTTGAGTGGCACACAATTGCTTTTAGGAACGGGTTTAATAGGTGGCATAGTCGGTGGCATTGCAGCCATGACAGGCACTTTTTTTAGACAGGTTTTAGCCAAGTAAATATTGAGTCTAAATTTAGTGACCCCCTCAGTATTTTTGGGTTTTGAGCTTCGTTTGCTCAAAACCCAAACTTTTTATAGCATGAAAAACAAACAAGCGATAGTTAACCCAAACGCTGTATTGTAAAATCACAAAAATCGGCTTTACTTTGCATAAAATTTTTATGTTAAAAATAATTATGTCATTTTTTAAAACCGATTTTATGTTTAAAGCTAAATTTTATACTTTTATCATCTTAATTCTGAGTTTTACTGCGTGTAAAAACGAATCAAAACCAGCAGAAAACAATACTGTTTCAAATCCAATTTCAAATCCACAGGAATCAGCCACGTCTGCCTCGGTTACAGAAATAGAACACAAAGAAATTTCTCGTCGTCAAGCGGATATCAGCGGTAAAAATGCAGTAGCCGCAGGTTATGTGATTAAATATCCATCCATAAAAAAGGGTAGTGCCACATTGACCGAATCCGTGAAAAAATGGTCACATTCGTTCATTTCACAACAAATTGGTTTCGGCAGAACCATTGAACCCGAAGCGGGCTTCGACCTATACGTATCCATGTTTAGACAGGCAGTATCGAGCAATAAAGATTTGAAGGAATGGGATGTTGAAATTAAAGATAA
>JAYTMW010000815.1:0-1777 GCA_043728105.1 Saprospiraceae bacterium
CTGCCTACTTAATATTCATCTACCTTATCTCAATCAAACACAACAAACATGAATAAATTACCCGACAACAAATTTAACCACTCCATTTTTCAAGAGGTTTCTAACATGCTTCACAACAAAGCAGTTCGGTTGTTCCTTATTTTGGGTGGCTTTTTTATCGCAAATGCGCTCATAGCCGAGTTTATGGGTGTCAAAATTTTCTCATTGGAGCGCACCATAGGCAAAGAGCCTGTCAATTGGATGATTTTTGGAGGCAAATGGAATTTTGACCTTTCCGCAGGGGTTCTACTTTGGCCCGTTGTGTTTATCATGACTGACATTATCAACGAATATTATGGTCGGCGAGGTGTGAAATTTCTTTCATGGCTCGGCGCAGGTTTAATAGCTTATGCCTTTTTCATGTTTGCGGGTTCAATCAGACTCGCCCCTGCCGATTGGTGGGGTGCAAGCCAACAAGCCCGTGGTGTGGCGGACATGAACCAATCTTTCAACGGTATTTTTGGTCAAGGCATGGGCATCATCATTGGCTCATTGGTGGCTTTCATTGCAGCTCAAATATTGGACGTGACGGTTTTTCATCAAATCAAGAAATGGACAGGTGAGAAGTATTTATGGTTGCGTTCAACGGGCAGCACTTTGATTTCTCAACTGATTGATACGTTCGCCGTTGTATCCATTGCGTTTTATTTTTATCCGATGCTCATTCCTGGCAATGGTGCACCTTGGTCAATTCAACAGGTTTTGACGGTCTGTGCGGGGGGGTATCTCTACAAATTTATCGTCGCCGTTTTAATGACACCTGTTATATATGGCGTACATTTTATAATTGAAAAATATTTAGGGGAAGAATTAGCGGCCGAATTGAAATCAAAAGCCGCTATGAGTTAATTCATTTGTGTATCTTTTGTTTTGGTCCAAATCAGAATAAATACAACGTTACTGAATCTTTATCAACGAAGAAATGCACTTTGAGCAGTTTTGTTTAAAGTGCATTATTTTTTTAGCTAAAAATATATTCTTGCCATTAAAAAAAGCATTAAATTTACATTATAAACTATGAAAAAATGGATTCAGCTGAAATGAAATTAGAGATGATTCAATTCATCACATCGCTTCAAAATGATGAAGAGGCATTTATTGCTTACTCAAAAATCAGAGAAGCCAAAATGAAGGTAGATGAAGAACGAGGTTGGCTCAATGAACAGACTGAAAAAGGAAGTTTGAACATGAATGAGTCAATTTTAGACCATCTTGAATCGTCAAAATCTGTCGTCTTTGAAAAACCTGTTCGGTTGATTGAAGAATGGTTTAAGTGATATACCAAAGCGAAAGTGGTTTTGGGGTTTTTTATTTAAGGTCTCAATTGCCTTCATCTTCAGATGGGGGAAAAAGAACAGGAAAAATTAATCATTCCAATCCTCCATCTGAAGATGAGGGCAATTGAGACAAGAAACAGAAAATCACAAAACCAATTTCAGATGAGTATATAAGGAATGAAACAATGATAAAATACTGAGGGTGTGTTAAATCTAACTGAAAAAATGCGCCATGGGTAGTAGTAATCCCAAAGCGCATTTGTATTTTTACGTATTGAAGACTCCGATAAAATTCGCTATACGCTTGATTATCAACGAATTACATCTTTTCCAACAAATAAATCAGCAATTCCGCATATGGAAAAAATAGAACCACAGATGATACTGATTAAACTAATTTTCAGTGATTTCTTTTGATTTAAACATGATTTTTTAGTTAAAACAGAAAAAAATCAGCGTTA
>JAYTMW010000816.1:0-1624 GCA_043728105.1 Saprospiraceae bacterium
AAGGTAAAAAAAAAGTTCCCCCTATTTTCCATATCTTTAAAGTTGGCAAACCATAAAAGGTAAGAAAATAGATGAGAACGAAAGACAAAGAAAGTGAAAATAGTTGGAGAATCAAAGCTGTAAATCGGAATGTAGAAATAAAAAGACTAAGCAAAGAATTGGCACGACAGCTACTACGGGCTACGATTTGGCGGCGTAAATCGCTACAGCAAGGACAAAGAATACGTGAATTAGAGTCAAAATTGGATGAAAAGCATGAATTAGAATCAAATAGAGTTCAAGTCGAATCGATACGCCCAAGTAAGGATGTGGTATTAGGGTGTTATAAATACCCATTATCGGTGGTATGGTTGAGCATCATACTATATAAATTTGGATTGAGTTTCCGAGGCGTTTGCAGTGTATTAGTATTCGTTAGAGATTTTTTAGGTATAAATTTTCAGATACCGAGTTATGGTAGTGTGCGGGTGTGGGTACTAAAACAGGGTTTATATTTTCTAAAACAAGGCATCAAAGGGGTTAAAAAAGGGGGCGACAAATGGGTTTTAATCGTAGATGAGAGCTATTCTTTAGGCAAATCGTCGTTATTACTGGTTTTAGCGGTACGCACAAATAGCCTCAAGCAAGGGCAAGCATTGACGTTATCGGATGTCCACCCGATAGAGATACGGTGTAATGAATCTTGGAAATCGGCAGAAATAGCGTTGGTTTTAAAACAAGCCATGCAAAAATTAGGCGGTACTATAGAATATGTTACCTCCGATAGAGGCTCTAATCTACTGGGTGCTTATAAACTAAATAAGCTTAGTCATGTACCTGATTGGTCACATTATGGCGCAAATATTTTAGAAGATTGCTATGGTAAAGAGATTGATTTTAAGTCATTTAACGAAAAAATGGGTACATTCAAGAAGAAAAGGAAACAGAGTATTTTTGCGTCATATTCGCCCCCAAATTTGAGTGTAAAAATACGTTTTATGAACTATCTACCTTTTATTGATTGGGCGAATATTATGCTCAAAAATTTCAAGGAGATACCTTGTGAAATCATACCTGAATTACAGTTTTTAAACGATTTGAATCCTTTTATTAAAGAAATGACAGATTTATTCTATGCTGTACAAGACATCGGGGTTTTAATTAAATTGCAGGGCATCTGTCCTAAAACAAAAGATAAGGTGGCAATAATTAACAAAAAATTGCTCAATAGCCATCCCCAAAACCTTAGAGTGACAAGTTTTACTGAAAATATAGATACTTATTTTGACTTGACAATGCCGATTTATGCAAAATATGTGGACAAAAATAAAGAGTGTCCCCTGTTTTTTGATACACTTGTCGGTTCTTCCGATATTATTGAATCTATTTTTGGGAAATTTAAGCACCGTTGTCTAAAAGACCCTAAAAGGGGATTTTCTGCAATCGCACTCATTATACCCTTGTTTTGCCGACATTTCTCACCTTTTGATGTATTTAGAGCTATGTCTTCTGTTTCCGTTAATGATTTAGACAATTGGGAAAAGGAAAGTTTGGGCAAAAAAGGATACAGGGCATTTCGAAATGTGTTTAAATTGTCAAAGAAAAAAGGGGTAACTTTTGCAACAGCGGCTTAACACGCCAGTCT
>JAYTMW010000817.1:0-6175 GCA_043728105.1 Saprospiraceae bacterium
TTTGACGACAACTTTAATCGAAAAAGCGATTATAAGATTGCCAAATGTGAATTTATTAAATACACAATACCGTATGAATCAAACGATTATGCAATTTTCCAACGTTTGGTTTTATGATGGTGAACTCGTAGCACACCCCTCAGTATCGGAGCGTGTTTTAGGTAATTTTCAAGAAGAAAAGGCGGTTGTGTTCATTGATACGTCGGGTTGTGGCTTCGACGAGTTGCAACATCCCGAAAATAAAAGTCGCTACAACAAGGAAGAATTTTACGCCCTGCGAGAACATTTGTATCAATATTTAGAGATTTTCACCTACGAAAAACCGACTATTGGCATCATTTCGCCTTACCGTGAGCAAGTTGTTTTTATGGAAAAAGAGATAGAAGAAGACCCGCTTTTGCAAGGTTTTGACATCACCGTTTCGACCATTGACGGCTTTCAAGGACAGGAGCGAGACGTGATGTACATATCCTTAGTTCGTTCAAATGAGAAAAAAGAAATCGGTTTTTTAAGTGATTATCGCCGCATGAATGTAGCGATGACGAGGGCTAAAATGAAGCTCATCATCGTGGGCGATAGTGCCACGATTGGGGAGAATAAATTTTACAAAACCTTCTTGGATTATGCGGATAGTGCGGGGACTTATCGGTCGGCTTGGGAGTTTATGCAGCCTTGATTTTTAGAATTAAAAATTAAAAACCTTCCAAGCGTTTCAAATGCTTGGAAGGTTTTTGGTTGGGAGGAGGCCCCTCAGTATTTTTGGGAAAATTAGGCGTTTATAGCCGATACTAATTGCATTACAGTTTTGCTAATGCTCTGAAAACAGCATCATACTTTTTGAAATGTTTACTAATAATTGAGTTAATAAGTGCATCACGGTCATTAGACATTGCTTCTTGATTTTCAATCAAAACCGTTTTTTTCGTGTCTTCTGATAGTAGTATTTCTTCTTCATTTTGCTGAATTGGTGGTTGTGCAAGCCGCTTGAAAAGACTATCATTTTCATCTATGATTCTGTCAGCATGAGCTAACAAATCGTCCTCATTTTCATCTTTATCAATATTCAATAAATCCATGTTATAAAATTTTTAATTCAAAACAAAATTACGTCAAAAAGTTGAAAACTCAAACTTATTTCACGTTTCAAACACCTGCGTACTCCACGCTTCGGGCTTATCCGCAAAGAGTATTTTCGTTTTTGCCCAAGTCGTTTTGAACAAATCGGATTGGCGGTAGCCTTCCAAAGCGGCTTCATTTTCCCAAAAACTGAGCGTGAAAAAAATGTGTGGTTGAGCCATGTCGTTCAAAAGTTCGAGATGAAGACACCCCTCAGTATTTCGGATAAAATCTTTTGAATTGTTGAAAATTTCCTTAAAATTGTCCGTTTTGTCGGCTCTGAAAGTGAGTTTTACGAGTCTTTTTAGCATGAAAAATAAAATTATGTGAATGCGTGAAATTAAGATGAGTGTAAAATAAGTGATTAATAAATAAATTCATGTTGAAAAATTTATAAGACTCAATTATCTGTAAATCAGAGAATTACGGAATAGTTTTTGTTTTAATAAGTTATAGTGAACATAATTTAAAGTATTACTTAATTTTAGTATATTTTAGTTTTTTAGTAAATCTTTTGATGCTTTTTATATTTTCATCATCCCAACAACCGTTGCTTTTAATAATTAATTTTAGTTTTGCAAACTTGATAATTTTTCTCCATTTCAGTTCATAAAATGGAGGAATTTTTACATGGAATTATCAATAAAAAGGATTCAAAATTATGGCAGCGCAAATAACTACGATTTTCAACACAGCTATTTTATCATTTTGTTTGGCAACAGGGATTGCTCAACATACTTATGTGGTTGAAAGTTTACACGACAAAATCAATACCCAAGAGTTTGATGAAATAACCCCTATCATTAGCACCGACGGGCAAACGCTTTATTTCACCCGTTGTGGAAGTCTCGATTTCAACAAAACGATATGGATTGACGGACAAGATGCGTCGAAAGACATGTCGCAACGTGATTTGGAATATCATCTAAAAAGTATTTATTCAGAAATTGCAGGGCGACCTATTTCTAACCCTTTCCGTTCTGATTTTAATCAAGATATATGGTACGCAGAGACGATTGAAAAACAATTTGATCACCTAATGCACCCTGGCACACCGCTCAACAATGCCCTGCCCAATAGCATTTGCTCACTTACGCCTGACCCCAATGCCTTTGTTGTTGTCAATCAGTTTTCAAAAGACGGCGGTATGAGTAAGGGCTTTTCTATTGTCAAACAAAATCAAGATGGCACTTGGGGCGATCCCATACCGATGGATATTGAGGATTATGATGTCGTTAGTTCCGCAATAAGCCTCACAATGGGTAGCGACGGGCAGGTCTTAATACTTTCCTTGCCTGGCAAAGATAGTTATGGTGACAACGACCTCTATATTTGTTTTAAAACAGGCGAAAACAAATGGTCGAAACCCAAAAACATGGGTAAAACCATCAATACTTATGTCCGTGAGGTTACGCCGCATCTTTCTGCCGATGGAAAAGAGTTGTATTTTGCTTCAAACCGATACCCCTCAGTAGGTGGGCTCGATTTATTTTATGTCACTCGTTTAGATGATAGTTGGGAAAAATGGTCAGAACCACGGCGTTTTGTTTCACCCATTAATACGACTGCGGATGAAAGCCAACCTTATTTCAACACTGCCACGGGGCATCTTTATTTTTCATCCAAACGAAATGGAACAAGTGATATATATCGTGTGAAAATTGCGCCTGATATGCCTCAAGAGGTTTTGATTCACGGAAAAATTTTGAATGCACAAACGGGCAAACCCGTTGATGGTCGTGTGCTTTTTGGTGATGCTTCTATGGAGTTTTATGAGCGTTACATGGAAACCATTGAAGGGAATTTCATTATTAAATTGAAACAAGGCAAACCTTTAAAAATGACGGCGCACAAAGCGGGCTATATCAACCATGAAATAACCCTTAATTATGATAAAAATATTTTTTACGCAAAACCACAAGAAGTCATCCTTTTAGTTGACTCGGTGGCTGAGGGCGTAAACATTTCCATGAATCCAATTTATTTTAAACGGTCAACCCCTATTATTCAAAAAGATTCTTATCTCGAATTGGAGTATTTAGCGGATGTTTTGAGGCGTTTTCCAGAGATTCACATCAGAGTAGAAGGACATACGGATAACAACGGTACGCCCGAAACGCTTCAAAAACTCTCGGAAGACCGTGCTGCCGAAGTGAAAAAGTTTTTAATTAGAAATAGAATTAACCCAAAGAGGATTGAGGCAATGGGTTATGGTGCTACGAAACCCATTAGCGAAAACAGTGCGGAGGATTCCAAAAGGCTCAATCGGCGTGTAGAGTTTAAGATTGTAAAAATTAAATATGGTTTATAGTTTTTAAAAAATATAGATAAGCAACGCTTAAAAAAAACGTAACGATTTCAAAATCATAAGTACTTGATTTTCAATGAGTTAAATTTCTAAATTTTTAAATTTAATTGTTAAAAAGGGTTCAAAATACTGAGGGGGTGTTTTGAACCCTTAATTTTTTTCATTTTTTTTCAAAACTTCCCCTTAGTTTTGCACTTTTAAAACAATACTTTTCAAAAAACAACGAACAAACATGAGAAAATTGATTTTCGCTTTTATGATTATAGGCTTTAGTGTCACCTCATATTCGCAGACTTTTGAGGTGCCGCCGATGGATATTAAGCCCGTCTCTCAAACAGAATATGATGCTATGGAACCAACCATTTTGAGTTGCATCAATTGGCTTAACATCACCCCCCTCAGTATTGACGCTGAAAAACACACTTCTGCCAATGCTTATTTCATGTTGTGGCTCACTGGCACCCATAAAGTGAATGTAGTGGTGGATGGTTATGTTTTAAATTATGCTGAAAAAAATCCTGAACTTTTGATGGCTTTTATGACTGGTTGGTCAAAATTGGCTTTGGAAAAAGGTGAAAAAGATAACTTCAAATTGGCTTTGGCGGGCATGACCAATCTTGTTAATCGTTATAAAAACAATGTATTTTTCTTTAAAAAAGATAAAAAATTGAAGAAATTGGCGGAGTTGAGCGATAAAGGAGAATTGGAGGCTTGGTTGAAGGGATATGTGAATTGACATCATTTTTAAATAACAAATTAAAATTTATTATAAACTGTAATTGATTCTATTTTACGCCTTAACACGAAAAGGATTACACGGATTGATTTAATTTTTGAAGTAGAAAAAATTTTCAATTTTTCTACTTCAAAAATTAAATCAATCCTAAAAACTTCCAATGCACGCCTTTTGTTCTCAGAATAAAACAGTGTGCTTAAAGTGCCAAAATAGAATTAATTGATAACCAAATTATTATGTACGGAAAAGTAGCACAGCAATTACAAACAGAAATAGCCGACATCAAAGAAGCGGGACTTTATAAACAAGAGCGTGTCATCACGACCCCTCAGTCTGCCCACATTTCAGCCAATGGAAAAGACGTTTTGAACTTCTGCGCCAACAATTATTTGGGTCTTTCGAGCCACAAAGAAGTTGTAAAAGCGGCAAAAAAGACGATTGATACGCATGGTTTTGGCTTGTCAAGCGTCCGTTTTATTTGTGGAACACAGGATATTCACAAACAATTAGAAAAGGAAATAGCCGATTTTGTGGGCATGGAAGATGCCATTTTATATGCTGCGGCTTTCGATGCCAACGGTGGCATTTTTGAACCATTGCTGGGCGAGGAAGATGCCATTGTGAGTGATGCGTTGAATCATGCGAGCATCATTGACGGCATAAGGCTCTGTAAAGCAAAGCGTTATAGATATGAAAATAATGATATGCGTGATTTGGATAAACAATTGCAAGCTGCAAAAGAGGCAGGTGCAAGACGCATTTTGATTGTTTCGGATGGTGTTTTTTCAATGGATGGCATCATTGCACAGGTAGATAAAATTTGTGATGCCGCAGACAAATATGGTGCAATGGTAATGATAGACGAGTGCCACTCAACGGGCTTCATAGGCAAAACGGGCAGAGGCACCCATGAGCTGAGTAATTGTATGAATCGAGTAGATATTGTGACGGGTACTTTGGGTAAGGCTTTGGGCGGTGCGTCGGGTGGTTTCACGGCGGCTCGCAAAGAAATTGTGGACATTTTACGTCAGAAATCACGCCCTTATTTGTTCTCGAATACACTCGCTCCAACCATTGTGGGTGCAAGCCTAAAAGTGTTGGAAATACTGAGGGGGTCAACAAAACTGCGGGATAAATTGGAATCAAACACCAAACTTTTTCGTCGAGAAATGACCAAAGCGGGTTTCGATATTGTGAAAGGAACGCACCCAATTGTTCCCGTGATGCTCTATGATGCGAAAGTAGCTCAAGAGATGTCAAAGCGTTTGTTAGAAGAAGGGATTTATGTTATTGGTTTCTTTTTCCCCGTTGTGCCGAAGGGCAAAGCTCGCATACGGGTACAAGTGTCAGCGGGTCATTCAAAGGAGCATTTGATGAAAGCTGTTGAGGCTTTTACGAAGGTTGGGAAAGAGTTGGGTGTTATAAAATGAAAGGTAATTACTTATAAGTTCAAAGACATAATTATTTGATAATAAACACATACGACACATAGATTTATGTAACTCATTGGTAATCAAGATTTTATCTTAAACTATGTGTCATAAGTGCTCCTGTGTTTAATTTTGTCTAAGCACTTACTTTGGCACTTTAAACGGGTGTAGTTCCCATTTGATGTATTTACTCAATGTTTTGTACCCGCCTGCGGCAAAGGCAGGCTGCGCACAAAAAGCGTGCGTAGAAGTTTTTTGTTTTGGGTTGAACTAATTTTTTCAAATAGAAATTTTGAAAAAATTTCTATTTGAAAAAATTAGTTCAACCCGTTTAGTCCTCTTATTTGGTACGCATTTTAGCGAGGCTAAAACAGTGAGTAAATACATCAAATGGGAACTACACCCATTTAAACACACTGTTTTGTGCTGCGCACAAAAGGCGTACCTAATGTTTTTTTTCGTGGTTAATTTAATTTTGTAAAACCCAATTTAAAACCCTACATAAAATGTTCACGCCTCGTTTTTGCTGCGCAAAAAAAGGTTTTTAAAGAATTTTTTTGGATTGAAGCTATTTTTGAGAGAAAA
>JAYTMW010000818.1:0-1898 GCA_043728105.1 Saprospiraceae bacterium
ATGGGTTTTCATCATTTTATTGTGGATATTCGTGAAGAATTTGGTGATTATGTCATTGATAATTTTGTGGATGAATACCTCGCAGGACGCACGCCTAACCCGTGTGTGTTGTGCAATACACACATAAAATGGAGTGCGCTTTTGAAACGGGCAGATGCTTTGGATTGTGAATTTATAGCAACAGGTCACTATGCCGTTGTGAATGAATTGGCGGGTAGAAAGTTCATCACAAAGTCGGCTGACATGAACAAAGATCAAAGTTATGTGCTTTGGGGTTTGAATCAAGAATGTTTGGATAGAACGCAATTTCCATTGGGTCACATGCTGAAACCTGATGTTCGGAAATACGTACATGCAGCTGGATATGAAGAATTTTCGAAAAAAGCGGAGAGCTACGAAATTTGTTTTGTGCCCGACAATGATTATCGTGGGTTTTTGAAACGTCGTGTGCCCGAATTGCAAAATCAAGTGAAGGGTGGTGCTTTTGTGAATGCTCAAGGTGATGTCATAGGCACGCATGAGGGCTATCCTTTTTACACAATAGGGCAACGAAAAGGCTTGGGTACAGCGTTTGGAAAACCGATGTTTGTGACGAAAATTGTGCCTGAAACCAATACCGTTGTGTTGGGTGAAATGGAAGAATTATTCAAAAATAGTGTGGCAGTTGGCAAGGTCAATTTGCAAAAATATGAGACCATTCCTGAAGGCGGTTTGGAGACAACGACTCAAATCCGTTATAACGATGGTGGGGCTGTTTCAAATATTAAAAGTGGGTTCAATGGCAATATTGACGTGGAGTTTTTCGCTAATGTAAAGGGTGTTGCGCCAGGCCAGTCAGCCGTGTTTTATGAAGGCGATGATGTTGTAGGTGGCGGCATTATTATGGGTAGTTATTTAAATTAAAGAAAATATAATTTTTGTAACTTTGAGCCGTTAGACAGTTAAATCTAACGGCTTAATTTTAAAAACTCGTTTTATATAAATTATTTATAAATCATAAAGCATTGAAAATGAAATATTTAACGAAGAACATTCATCTATTTTTGCTAAAAAGCATACCCCTCAGTATTTTTGCTTTTTTGATTGTTTCATGTGGCGAAAATGTTACAGAAACCTTTGAAGTAAAAGGAAAAGCTTATTATCCTTTGGCAATTGGTAAAACTATAACTTACAATGTTGACTCAGTTATATATGATCCACAAGCAAATGGTTCCGTAAAAATTGATAGAACTTTTTGGCAATTTAGAGAAGATATTGTGGATACTTTTAAAGGGAAAGACGGTAATATTCAATATAAAATAGAACGTTTTGAACGGCGCAAAGGCACTACTGTTTGGGGGATCGGAAAGGTCTCCGCTGCCTCCATTACTGATCAATATGCGTTGCGAGATGAAGATAACTTACGATATATAAAATTCCCAATGGCTTTTTTAGAGAAGACAAATTGGGATGGCAATATTTTTAATGACCCCTCCGTAAAGTTCATCATTGCAGGTGAATTGCTTGAACCTTTCTCAAAAAAATGGGATTATCAAATCGAAAGTTTTGGCAAAAGTGAGACTATTGGGGGCAGAGTTTTTGAGGATGTTTTGACCGTTTCTGGTAAAACCGATGTTAAAATTTTGACGGAAACAAGGTCTTTAGTTGAGAAATATGCTAAAGGCGTAGGTTTGATTTCTAAAGAATTGAAAATATTGGATACTCAAAAATTGGATGCTAATGTTGCTTGGGAGAACAAGGCTGAAAAGGGTGTTATCATTCGTCAAACATTTGTTCAATAAGAATATTAGGAGTGAAACATTTTAAAACCCTACATAAAATGTTCACGCCTCGTTTTTGCTGCGCAAAAAAAGGTTTTTAAAGAATTTTTTTGGATTGAAGCTATTTTTGAGAGAAAA
>JAYTMW010000819.1:0-1881 GCA_043728105.1 Saprospiraceae bacterium
GTATTAAAATATTATTTTGCTTTTTTAGAGTAATAAAATCAAAAAGTTGATTAAATATTGTTTGGTCGATGATAACACTATTCATTATGCTTTGCTGTATGTCAATTTTTCGCACTGTTTGATCATATTTCATAATACTATCTGAAACAGATTTTATGCGAATGAGCCTTAAAGCACCACTACTTTTCAATTGCTGAATTGTTCTATCATTGTGGATAAAATCTGGGAAACCTCTTGAATTTGCCCAGAGCTGATGGGCTTTGAAAGAATTTTTATAAATGCCGTCGGAGGATAGTTCTATCAATAAACTATCAATAAGCTCGTTTCTCTTAATCAAGCTACTAATTAAGGTATCAGTTTGTGTTACATCTTCTTGGATGTCTTCCACTATCGAGTGCATATATTCTTTTTCACGCTGATGCTCGATGACATGTTCTAATTGCCATTCTGCCATAAAGCCACAAAAGACGGCTAAAAACAACATCAAAAACTCCCATATATACGATTTCCAAGTTTTTTTTCCTTCGTGGTGACCGTGGTGGTGTACTTCCATATTATCTTTTTTTGATTTTTTGACTGTGATATAGTTGCTAAATTTAATGACAAAATTACACCTTAATCTGATGTTTTTATCTCAAAATCAGACATAATGTCACGTATTTACGACTGATTTATAAATGCACCGATTTTTGTTAAAAACTAATACGTTTGAATATGACTTGTTTAGAAAAAGTTTAAATAACTTTGAACCAAATCTAAACGCTCGTTGTTTTAAGGAACGATGTAACAATAAAGAATCTTCTCAAAAAGATATTTTATTGTTACATCGTTCCTTAGGGTGCATTTTGAAAATATAATCTTTCAAATTAAAATTTTTTAATAATGGCATTTGAATTCACAGACGCAAATTTTCAGGCAAAAGCAGTTGAAAATAAAGGCGTAACAGTTATTGATTTTGGCGCAGAATGGTGTGGCCCGTGTAAAATGATTGCACCAATCATTGAAGATTTGGCTGTCGAAATGGCTGATCAAGCCCTCATTGGCAAATTGGATGTTGACAATAATCCAGAAGCATCACTCAAATTCGGTGTTCGGAACATTCCAACCATCGTTATTTTGAAGGGTGGAGAAATTGTTCATAAGCATGTGGGCATGATGACTAAAGCAGCTTTGAAAGCTAAAATTGAGGAAGCTATAGCTGTAACAGCTTAGTATCTATCCCCTCAGTATTTTGCAATATTTGAGCAATAAAAAAGCGGTGCGAGCGTAAAAACTCATACCGCTTTTTCTTTTATAACTCACTGATTATCAATATTTTACGCAATACGCAATACGCACTACGCACTACTTAATGAAAAAATTCCCCCAAAAAAACACCATTAGATATATCCAAAGATAATCCAAGAAGAACCAATACATGGTCAATAGCCGAAGTCGTAATTGCTTCAAAGGGTCGCTAAAATAGACCAAAACGCTCACTGGTTCTTTCATCCGCAAATAAGCTGTCACTAAAAAAATAAGAAAAAAAGGCAATCCGCCGATGATGTGGAGCAAGTGGATAATGGAAATCGCATACACATAATCTCGCATGGTACGGTTGGTAAAAAGCAATTCTTTATTTTCTACCATCAAGATTTGCCAACCAAAATATTGCAAAACCATGAACACAATTGTGAGCAATAGGGTAGCCCACAAAGCCCGTTGATACCCCTCAGTATTGTCTTCCAAATAGAACGTTTTTGCTTTTTTTAATGCCCAACTACTACCCGTAAGTACGAGTGTATTGAACAAGAAAATCCAGGGCAACTTGATGGGTTCAACGCCCGTGGTTACCCGTGTATAAAGGTATGCGGCTGAAAGTCCGAAGAAAATCATTGTTAA
>JAYTMW010000820.1:0-4434 GCA_043728105.1 Saprospiraceae bacterium
AAATCTTGCGGTCGCACAAGCACCGAATCACTACCATTGTTTTTAACCGACACCTCAAAAACCAAGTGGTCTTTTGTGCTGAATAAATAGCCAAAAGTCACGTCCAAGCTGTCTGATTTTTGGGTCGTAAAACCTTCTCTATCCACATATTTTTCATGCACATCGGGCTTCAAAACGGCAATGCGTTGAGTGGAACATGAGATTAAAAAAATGGGGAGGAGACAAAATAAGTGTAGGAGCTTTTTCATTGGCATTATGTTGAAAATTAGAAATTTAGGTTTTAAATTGCACTGCAAAATTAAAGTATAATTTTTGAATTTTTTGTTACGATTTTGTTAAAAATACTGAGGGGGGTGCTTTATAAATTTAGAAGGTAAATAATGAGCAATGAATAGGACATTTTTTTACAACACATAGGCACATAGGACACATAGTTTTTAGGAATATTTCTTATAACTCGTTGAAAATCAAATAATTATACACAACTCTATGTGTCCTATGTGCCTATGTGTTTCAAAAAAAATACTCTATTCTTTACTCATTCCTTAGCATATTTTATGTTTTTCTCTTCTCACTTATTGAATCAAATAACTACTACTTGCAACACATTTGTCGCCGATGTAGAAATTGATTTTATATGTACCGAGTGGCATACCGTTGACATCTTTTCTACCATAAGAATTTGTTATCCACGAGTTTGACCAATTGGATGAAAGCTGTGTGGCAGCTGTATATTTAGGCTTTTTTGTACCATCGGGATAAATGATTTCCCAATCAAGAGCAATATCTACTGGTATCATTAATTTAGGATAGCGCAGCCATATTTCCCAACCCACGGTTCGTGTTTTGGCGTTCTCAAATTGGGTCGCATAAATACGTTCTTCATACACCAATCTGGACTCAAATGGGGTTTCATAAAACTTGATTTGATAAAATTCTACAACGTTGTGGAAAAAATCAAAATAGATATTGTCGAGCATTTCTAAGGTAGAGACAATGATTCTATTGTATTCCCTTTGTTCATCGTCGCCGTCAATCAAGTTTCGACTTTTTTCACTCATCAACTTATTGTAACGTGCAATCATCAAGATACTGTCAATTTCAAACTTTGAATCATTGGTGTCCGCTACCAACATATCCAAAGCCTCTTTTAACATGCCTTGTTTTATTGCATTTTTAATTGTCTCAATTTGTACTTTCATAATTTTTATTTGATGTTTAACATTGATTTTTGTAGGTAATAAATAGTTTTTTTTAAAACACATAGGCACATAGGACACATAGTTTTTAGAATTAATTTCATAACTAATTGAAAATCAAATAAATATACATAATTCTATGTGTTCTATGTGCCTATGTGTTTAAAAAAAAACCTAATAAACAAACGGTATAAATTTTTTCTTATTCAAAGCAAATTTAACATATTCTTCACCAAATATACGCCGTAGTTTTTTTTCTTCAAACTCAATGCCGATAACAATATAAATGATGCTCATAACCACCGATAACAAGACACTTTGGGTCGGCAAACTCAAAAACCAACCCACCAAAATGAGAAACAAACCCGAATACAAAGGGTGACGCACGTATTGATAGACCCCCTCAGTAATTAAGCCTGCCGATTCCTCTTTTTGGCTCAAACCGAAAAAAGAGAGGAGGTTGATATGCTCAAAAGTCAAAACCAATACGGCAAAACCAAACAACATTAAATCAAAACCAAATGACGTTATCAGCGCATTGTCCGATAGCACGCTTGGTGTATCAAGATGCAGCATCACAGACAATATCCAAAGCATGATAACCAACGATAAACCGTTGTAAATCAAGCGATAATACTTAAAATTATTTTTTAATTTATCCTGAAAAAAAGTCTTTGCGGACGTGGCGGCAAAACCACTGTGGGTGATGAAAAAAAGTAGCCAAAGTATGGTTAATTGTATCATTTATAGACTGTTTTGTATTTTTAAATGGGTATATTTTTTTTTGTAAAATTAAAAAAAATAATGACACTAAAAAAACAACTTTTGGTGTTTGAGGCGAAGACATCGAAGTAGGATTAATGAATTAAGTTTAGAAAAAAATAGCCTAACGAAATGTGATTTCATTGGGCTATTTTTTTTTGTTAAATTAATGACACCCCCTCAGTATTTTTGGGTTTTTATAGATAAAATGCAAAGAAGGTGCGGTGATTTTGATTTTATTTTCTCAAACTCGACGGAGTCGAGCAACATAATAGACATCGGTTTTGGAAAACCTCGCCAGCACGGTTGCTTGGGTTTTGGAAGTGGGTGGACGAGCGGGCCTGTTTAGCGAACACGTTATGCAAGCGGGGGAGAGAGTATGAAAATGAATGTTGTGAATGTTTTTATTTGCATGTTAATGTGTTGTTTTTTGAAAGCAAGCACCCCCTCAGTATTTTTGGGTTTTTTATATATAAAATGCGAAGAAGGTACGGTGGTTTTGATTTTATTTTCTCAAACTCGACGGGGTCGAGCAACATAATACGTAACGTTTTAAAAAAACTAACGAGCTAACAGAGGGGGCAAGCGGGCCTGTTTAGCAAACACGTTATGCAAGCGGGTATTGATAGTGTTTCAATTCAAATTTTTCAATAGCACCTCCGACTATGCTTGCGGTAGTTCTTCCTCAAAAATATGCAATGTATTGTCGTGTGTAAGAACATATAAACGATTGTCTTGTACTCGTAATTCTGATACGTTTTGCCACGACTGTTCTACCTCTATCGCTTGTGACCATAGCAATTTGCGCTCTTGCATATTTATGACACCTACATAAGGCTTAGTATTACTACCAATATTCATTGTAGCAAAGTATAAAAAATGGTCTTTTACTATAAATTTATCCCACGCTATAATCCAATCATGTTCTTTCATTATGGCAGATATGTCTATTTCCTCAACGGCGAATGTATCAGGGTTTAAGATACTAATGGCTGTATCACTGACAATATAAAAACGGTCATTCGCTAAATAAAGCCAACCTATGTAGTTGTCTAATTTTTGTATCAATGCGCCAGTCTCAATATCTATACATAACGTCGACTTATTGTCTGTATGCCTTTCAGCTACAAAAAAATAGAGCTTTCCGTTAAATTCGTGTATGCCTCCATAAATCGAAAAATGTTCACATTTCATTATTGAACCTATGTCTATGCGCCATTTTTCTTCGCCTGTACTGAGGGGGTGGCAGGTGAGGATGTTATCTTTCCGAGAAAGAAAGGTTTCATTAGATAATATTTGCCAAATACCATTTAAACCATATCTAAATGGGAATTTTTTCAATAATTCCCAACTCATCACATCAACCATTCCTCGATAAGCATTATCTTCTATTTCAACAATTGGAAATATCATATTGCCTAAATGATAGGCATTTCTGTTAGTTGATGAAAACTCTATCAAATAATCAAGTTCCTTCTCAATTACAAGATTTTTCCCATTAAAGATTAACCCTTTACGTACACTTAAATCATGCGTAATTACTTGATTATTTACCGCACAAACAGAAACAGACTGCCCCTTTGTATATTTAAATAGAAGATTGCCATTAAAGTCAAATGCACTAAAAGCATCTTCAATAATACAAAACAGTTTTTGACAGCATATGTCAAATTGATTTTTTACTCCTTTAACCCTAAATAGTAATTTCATTATTTAAAAATTAAATTAAAATTGTTTTCAACATTAAAATGATCAATAAATGCTTGTGCGATAGCTGGCTTATTAGTATTACTTAAATTACTTAAACCTAATAACCTATTAGCTTGTGCTGCATCTATGTTACTTAAAGCCACTCTCCCCTCTGTCGAAGACAAAAAAGCATTTACTTGCTCTTTAGTCAATTTATTACCTCTAATTTTCCAAATAAGCTCGTCAAGACTATTTATGCTTTTTAAATCTCTTTCAATAAACTCTTTAATAAATAAAGCTGGAGAAACTACACTTGTACCACTATACCATTTTACCTCAATAAAAAGAGACGGATTACCCCTTACAAAAATATCAATTCGTGGCGGATTCGTGGCACTTATATTCGTTAATCTGTACCCGCTCGCCAACCTTGTTCCAAAACCCAAGCAACGTGCTGGTGAGATTTTCCGAAACCAACACCTAATTATGCTCCTCGTCTCCGACGAGTTTGTACCGTGCTGTTTGTTTTACACACAGGCACCCCCTCAGTATTTTCACCCAAAAAACCACAAAAATACTAAGCAAATACAAAAACCAACAACTCTTTTTTATATTTGTCAAAAATAGAAAAAATGAGAAAATCAATACTCCTATTCCTACTATGCCTCACCGTCTCCCTACAAGCACAGACGAAGATAACCGACAAAACAAAAAATTGGAAAACCTACGACGGGTATTTCAAATATTGGTGGGATGCTGCCAACGGAAAACTCTGGTTACAGAT
>JAYTMW010000821.1:0-7888 GCA_043728105.1 Saprospiraceae bacterium
ACCGATTTTACCAATGTTTTTTTCAAAGGCAGTATTGAGTTTTTCTCAAAAACAACCTCTAATTTGGTCGTATTGTTGTCAAAATCGTCTATTTCGATGCAAATATCATTGGGTAATGGCTGCCCATAAAGGCTAAATTTGCCTTGCACAATTTCGATTGAGGGAACATTATTGGTTACAACATTGCCTTGCGCATCAAAAATCTTAATGAAAAAGATATTGAGTTGATTCGTTACCAAAGGCAACATCTCAGTGATACGCTCAGTCAATGGCTTTGTGCCTGTGTCGAAACCCCCGTCTTGGCGGGTGATACGATAGCTCATACCCTCTTGAACTCCCGCAACGATGGCTGTAAAATACTCCTCTTTATCTTGCGTCGTTTTTTGAAAAGCCATCCGCAAATTTACCTTCGCTTTGTCCGAAAAAGCGTCAGATACTGAGGGGGTCTCAATCGTCGTTTGTTTTGTTTTGCTACCCGCATAAAAAGCCGCACCAACCACCACGGCATTGGTTGGATCCACGCTCTGATTCACTTTTATGTTAAGTCTCTCAGTAATTAGGCGTTTTACCAATGGAATATACGTTGAACCTCCGATGAAAACGATTTGTTGAATATCGGTATTTTTTAAATTATTTTTCTCCAAAACACTTTCAATCATATCAACCGTATAAACAATTTTGTTGCTAATAATACGCTCAAAATCTTCTCTGAAAACGATTTGAAAAATCTCATGCTCGACCCCCTCAGTATCCACGATGTTAAACTCGATTTCGGTATTCGGGCTGTTCGATAATTGAATTTTTGCTTCTTCCGCTTTAATCCTCAACTCGTAATAAAGTTTGTTATACCGTCCATCAGACGACCGCATTTCGTGAAGAATATCTCCAAAATGGCCTTTGGTTTTCAGATGTGGGGCAACAATTTCTTCTATAATTAAGTTGTCAAAATCCAAACCACCTAAAAAATTGTCGCCTTCGTGATCCGTCACCCGCATTTCGCCTTCATCAAAACGCACCAACGCCACGTCGAATGTGCCACCACCCAAATCATAAA
The DNA here is from genome assembly GCA_043728105.1 of Saprospiraceae bacterium. Lineage (GTDB taxonomy): Bacteria > Bacteroidota > Bacteroidia > Chitinophagales > Saprospiraceae > JAAFJT01. The sequence continues at coordinate 1,055 of JAYTMW010000821.1, forward strand.
CCAACCATTGACCGTCTAAGGGCGTATCAATATCTTGTTTATTGGCAAAAGCCAAACTTGCAGCAATGGGTTCTTGAAGCAAAACAACTTCTTTAAAACCTGCCTCATATCCCGCCTTTTTAGTGGCGTTGGATTGAATGGTATCGAAAGAAGCTGGTATCGTAATCACCACCGATTCAACATTTTCGCCTGTATGCACAAAGTTTTTCAACTCTTTTAAAACCAAAGCGGACAATTGAATGGGCGTGCGAGATTCACCGATGCTTTTCACATCGAAAGATTCAGCCGTCCCCATTTTGCGCTTGAAGAGACTAAACACGTTGGTAGGGTCTTTTTCGACCATTTCCCGTGCCTTATCCCCTACTATGATGCGCTCTTTTCGGAAAGCAACGACCGATGGGAGCGTTTCTTTTAGGCTCACCGGGCTTTTAAAAATCTCTACTTTGCCTGATTGGTACTTGGCTATCAACGAATTGGTTGTGCCAAGGTCTATCCCAAAATTGATTGTTTGACTCATATATAGTATTGAGTATTAGAAAATTATTGTAATAGTTTATGATTTAGCCTTGGCTTTCCACAATAACTACGCCCTTTTGAATGATTAAACCACCTTGATGCACAATTGGTTTAATGACATCCACAATAACGAGATTGTCTAATTTTGAACCGACAATACTGGCTTCACAATCCGTCCGTGTTTCACTGTATTTTTCACCGATTGGATTATGAATGTGATAGCCGATTTCGTCAAATGAATTTTTGATACGCTCAATTGGGCGTAAAATGGTACTGTTTTGAGCAGATTTCTTCTCAATATCAAAAAATTGATTGATAATTCTCAAAAGATGTGGTGTTATTTCCATAAAAAATAATATTGTTATGAGGCATTGTTTAATTAAATATTGAACAATAAACAAGGAATAATGAACCTGTCTGCCGACAAAGGCAGGTATCGAAGTCGTTGAAAACCTCAAGGAGTTATCGAATTTCTTAACAGGCGTTTATTTTTGTTCATCTACTTAGTTCTACTTTGGCACTTTACCTACTGAAAAGGACTAAATGGATTGATTTAATTGTTGAATAGAAAAATTTCTAATTTTTCTATTCAACAATTAAATCAATCCGAAAAAATAACCCTCAAGCACGCTTTTTATGCGCAGCATAAAACAGTGAATGTAAAGTGCGAACGTAAAATTAATTACGCTTCAAAAATAATCTTTTTAGCTTTAAATAATAAGAAATGACATCAATAAGTGAGTATCGAATAAAAAACACGGAATAAAGAATATCGAAGTCGTTGACAATCAACGAGTTACCAAGTTTCTAAACAGCGTTTATTTTTAATCAACCACTTATTAGTTCTACTTTGGCACTTTACCCTACTGAAAAGGACTAAAAGGATTGATTTAATTGTTGAATAGAAAAATTTCCAATTTTTCTATTCAACAATTAAATCAATCCGAAAAAAAACTACCCCCAAGCACGCCTTTTATGCGCAGCATAAAACAGTGAGTGTAAAGTGCCAAAGTAGAATTAGAAAATTACTTCTTGTAGAACAAAACCTATTCCAATAAAATTCGATAAAAATCATAAAATCGGTTTCTTACATCATAAGAAGGATGAATTATTTTACCCCCTCAGTATTTACTTCTTTTCTTCAAATACACCTTCTACCCTACCCTTTTGTATCCTTCCCCAATAATCAATAATTCAATGAAATATTTTCTTTCAAAAATAAAAAACCAGTATCTTCAATTTTATATAAATAATTTTATATCAATTCTTATAAATTTATATTTATGCAATTCTATTTGTATAAAATTATATCAATTCATAAAAATATTAAATCTTGCAAATAAATAATAAATGATACAATTTAATTCATATCTTTGTGTATTAATTCATAAAAATTAACATGCAATTATGGTCATTTCAGTAACAAACCTCAAAGGTGGCGTGGGCAAAACGACGGTTTCGGTGAACATAGCCGTGGGTTTAGCTTTAAAAGATTACAGCGTTTGCCTTGTGGATAGCGACCGTGAGCAAAGGTCTGCAACCGAGTGGCGAGACAACAGAACGGTCATTAGCCCACAAGTTACAGTTGTGAGCGTGTCCGAAAAACAGTTTACAAGCGAAATTAAGGCTCTTAGAGACAAGTTCGACATTGTGTTGATTGATGGTGTACCCCAGCTGTCAGAACTCGCCCAATACACGATTGGTGTAAGCGATTTAGTCATCATTCCAATTACTCCAAGTTTGATTGATTACAGAGGATTTGAAACTTTCTACAAAAAGTATAAAGAAATAAAAACCATGAAAGAAGAAATGGGTGGACGAGTGAAAGGTGCTGTGCTCATAAATCGAGTGCAGCGCAACCGGTTGGTCAATGAAATACCTGATGCCGTTCAGAGTTATGGCATCACTTTATTCAAAAGCAGATTGGTTGATAGGTTGGCTTACAAGGATACTTTTACTGAAGGGTTGAGTGTTTTAGAATATAAAGATGAAAAAGCAAAAGAAGAAACAAGATTACTGATTGAGGAAATTATTGAATTGATGAATGAAGATTAAAACTTAATGGGCTTTTTTTTAAAGTCGTCAAATGCCCTAAAATACTGAGGGGGTCATTTCAAGGCTTGTGAAAAAGGAAAAGCACTACCAATTAATAAATACAAATCAATGCAATTTTATTTGTATAAAATTACATTTAATTGTATAAATTTGCATTTTTTAATATAAATTATTAATTATACAATTAATTTAATATTTATGCAATTAAATATAAATAGATATGAGTGCAATTAAGAAAATTCAGCCAAGAGCTAACGTTGATATAGATTTAGATCTTTTAACGCAGAAAATAAGAGCCACCAAAGAATCTCAAATCGAAGAACCGATGGTAGGAGTAGAACCTGTTAAAAAAGAACCTAAACTCGCAAAAGAAAAACTCGCTAAGGTGCAGGCCATCATGCCTACGAAGGTTTTGAAAAAAGCGGGGCGCAAAAAAACAAACACCGAAGCCATGCACCGCTTCGCAATAGATATTCCTGAATCGTTATTCGAGCAAATCAGAAATGATGCAATGACTAATTTTTCAACCGTTCGTGGCGAAATTATAAAAGTGCTTCTCAAGCATTACAAGGCATAATTTCGATAAAAAATCAGCTACTCCACAGTTATAATTCTTTATAAATAACCAAGATTAGAATAGTTAAAAAAAACAGCATCAAAAAAAACCTTTTTGATGCTGTTTTATCTTTTTTAAATCTCCTTTTTAATTCTTTTAGCCCTTCATAACTTGTTGATTATCAATAAGTTATGCGCTCAACTATGAGTAAATTGGAACAAACTATGAGGATTTTGGAACTCAACTATGAGTAAATTGGAACAAACTATGAGGATTTTGGAAGAATGTGAGTAAATTGGAAGAAAATATGAGAGAAATGCAGTTTATTTGTGGCATGATGTGCTTGAAAAAGGTTCTATTTTACTCATAATTGGGAATTTGCTCCATTTTTCTCTTAGGACACTCCAATTTCCTCTTAATTCGTTCCAATTTCCTCTTAGTTCAATTTGACGTTACGCATGAAAAAAGTTAAAAAAGGTCTTGGTAAAGCCATTGTTCTTATCAAAAAGTCGAACAATCTTGTTGAATCAAGATATAAATTTGATATTTGGGAAACAAGATTTTTCCTTTCAATTCTTGCTCAAATTCGTCGAGATGAGACGGATTTGGGCGTTTATAGAATTTGGTATAAAGACCTAATCAAAACGTTTGATTTGAAGTCGGGTGACTCATATAGTCTTTTGAGGGAGGCTGCCAAAGGATTGCTTAAAAAACCTTTTCAGATTAACTACGAAGTGGCTGGTGTTAAGAGAACCCAAGAACATGTTTTGCTCAAGAACATCGATTATATGGAGGCAGGGCAGGGGCGTGCAGAAAATCATGAATACATTGACGTGATGGTGAATAGTGATATGAAACCGTTGTTGTTACAATTACAAAAGAATTTTACGGCTTATGACCTTCGGAATGTGACCAAATTAGGTGTCTATGGGGTAAGAATGTATGAATTATTGAAGCAATACGAAACCATCGGCACCAGAACTTTGACGATAGAAGAGATGAAAAAGATGTTTCAAGTGGAGGAACAATATAAATTTTACGCTGATTTTTATAGGTGGGTTGTGAAGCCTTCGGAAGAGGAAATTAATCGACATACTGATCTTTTAATCTATGATATTGAAAAACTGAAAGATGGTAGAAAAGTAACGACGCTTCGTTTTAAATTTAGAAAAAAAACGGATGCGGAATTAGCAAAAATGCGGGGGAGTTCTTACACAAGTACATTATTGGCAGCCACCCAAGAGGCAGAATATGAGGACATAATAGACATTGCGGTGACTATTCCTGAATTGCCGAAAATACTCGAAACGTTGAATACGGAAATGGCTCAAACTTTTGAAGATGATGAGACCGATTCAGATTCACAAGAAAGTTTGGTGGTGGAATTGTCTCCAATTGTAGTGACTAAATTTGGCGTGAGTTTGAAAATGTTTATCACTTTGGTTGAAAAATATACAGAAGGAGAGATTAGGAAAGCGATGCAAATAACAGAAAGAAAGATGTTAACAGGTAAATTAGAAAATGTAGCAGGTTTTTTTGTGGAAGCACTGAGGGGTCAATATCAAGATGTAGAAGAGCGTAAAAAAACGAATGAAGTAAGCAAAATAATTGAAAAAAAAGCGCAAGTGGAAGCCATCGAAAAACAGAAAATACAAGAAGAAGATAAGAAAAAGCAAGTATATAGACTACAATTTGAACGTAAAAAGGAGATTTTTAAAGCATTGGTTGAGGATGATGAAAACTTTTGGCTCGAATTAGAAGAAAGCATTAAAGCAGATAATATGATTAAAAACTATTACGATTTTGAGAAAGATATTTTTGAAAATATGCAAAAACCGATGATAGCAGGCGCATTGATGGCAATTGCCGTGAAGTTGCGTCCAGATGTCTTTCAACAATAATAAAAGCTTTTTTTGAATCAAGATTTAGTAAAGAGTAAATAATAAACAGGATATTTTTTTCAACACGAGGCAGATGGGACACATAGTTTTAAAGAAAAAGAAGAAAAAGAAGAAAAAAAAAGAAAAACTATGTGTCCTATCTGCCTATGTGTTGAAAAAAAACGACCTGTTTATTACTCGTTACTTAGTAGAAAACTTAACGAATAGTAAAATGGAAAACTCAAACCTTATTGCTCTTGGAGGGAATGAAATTAGAAAAATTTGGCATGAAGAAGAATGGTATTTTTCTATCGTTGATGTCATCGGTATTTTAACGGATAGCCCAACACCTCGTGTTTATTGGGGTGTTTTGAAAAACCGTGAACCTCAACTGTTTACAATTTGTAAACAGTTGAAATTGATGGCATCTGACGGGCGACAACGCCTTACAGATTGCGCCAATACGACGAGTGTGTTGCGAATAATCATGTCTGTGCCATCGCCCAAGGCAGAACCTTTGAAAATGTGGCTTGCTGAACAGGGCGAAAGAACGATTGCAGAAACCGAAAATCCTGAACTTTTGACCCAACGACAAATCGAATTATATAAGGCGAAGGGTTATCCCGATGAATGGATAAAAGAGCGTATCAACTCGATTGATACAAGAAATAAATTGACTGACGAATGGCAAAAAAGAGGTGTCACGGAAGGTAAAGAATATTCAATTTTGACGGCAATCATCGCCAAAGGCACTTTTGATGTGACACCTTCTGAACATAAAAACATCAAGGGTTTGATGACCAAACCGAGCCAAAATTTGAGAGACCACATGACCGATTTAGAGTTAATTTTTATGTCATTGGGAGAAGCTTTGACACGAGAGGAAACCATAAAGGAAGACGCACAAGGTTTTGATGAAAACAGAACTTCCGCCGTAAAAGGTGGCAAAATGGCAGGCAAAGCCCGTGAAACCATTGAGGCGCAAAGGGGCAAAAAAATAGTGTCGAGTGATAATTTTTTGGGGTTGAGCCAAGGCGATGAAAAAAAAGAACTGCCACATTCTGACTAAAAGATGCTATGTGACAAGTAAATAATAAACAGGTCATTTTTTTTTGAAACACATAGGCACATAGGACACATAGTTTAATCTGTAATTGTTTGATTTTCAACGAGTTATAAAGATTATTTCGAAAACTATGTGCCTATGTGTTTTAGAAAAAACCTTCAAATTGACCATGTTATTTTTACTCCTTACTATACATTAAAAGGCGTAAAATCTTACTTTTACTGAGGGGGTATTAGGTTCACAGCTTGCGTCAAGGTGCAAACCTACTCGCCTGGATGATAAGTCCGTTCTGCATTTTTCAAAACATCTTCTTTATAAAACAACACATCTTTGAACTGTCCTTTCGTGTACATCTCCATTTGGTCGGTAAAATGCTTGGATGTTGGGTTGCCACTTTGCCCACCTGCCAACAGTGATTTTGCTTTTATTTTTTCGCCAAACTCAACAGCGCAAATGAAACTATTGCCATTCACACCATACCTTTTTTTCGTTCCTTCAAAATATCGGCCCGTGTAAGACGGCAGCATACCCCATGTGGAGGACACAAAAGGCACGGGAATACTCGGTTTTTCATCATTATATTTTTGATTGATGTCGCTCGAAATGCGTTGAAAACGGTTGATGTCGCCCCAAGGCACTTGCCATGTGCCAAACTTGCTTTCCAAATCTTTGAGCGTTTCGGAGAAGGGTAGGAGTAGTTCGTCGGCGTTAGCTATTTTGGCAAATTGCTTAAATTTTGTCACTTGATCCGCTTCTTCATC
>JAYTMW010000822.1:0-4800 GCA_043728105.1 Saprospiraceae bacterium
TTTTTCTCTCAAAAATAGCTTCAATCCAAAAAAATTCTTTAAAAACCTTTTTTTGCGCAGCAAAAACGAGGCGTGAACATTTTATGTAGGGTTTTAAATCATTTTTTAAAAAAATAGTCGCTCGGACTCTCCCATGTAGGCATAAATGTCCAGCCATATAGACCCATGAAGGCACAAAATATGATTGTGCCAAGAATCATCCCCCAACCAAAGTTGCGATGTTCAAGTGCTTTAATTAGAAAACCAAACATTAAGAACAAAACGGAGATAATAACAATATGAAGTTTTAAAAAATAGATGATAGCTACTTCAACGGCAGCAAAAATGAGGGCGTAAAAAATACGTTTTAACCAAATATTCATTTCGTATGATTTTTATTTTATGGTGAAATTTGAGCTTGGTTTCATCGGTTTTTTATCAACATCAACAAATTAGGGTTGATTAATAAGAGCAAATGTAAATGAAAAATAAGATACACGATAAATTTATCCAAAAATTTATTAATCACCGATTACCAATTACCGATTCACCAATCACAAACGCAAATAGCTTTCATCAAATTCTGCCCCAATGCCTATGTCATCTCCAATGGTCACTTCGCCATTTTCGCCATAGCGACACCCCCTCAGTATTGGGTCTTCTGAAAGCATCAATGGGGCATCCAAATCGAAGTGAATGACGTTGGGTGATGCCAAAATGAAATGCAAGAGAGCCGACATCGCCAAACGGGTTTCCGAAAAGCATCCGACTTGACATTTTATGCCCGCTGCCTCCGCTATATAATTGATTTTCAAGGCATTATATATGCCTCCTGATTTTGATAACTTAATGTTGAAATAATCGCAAGCATCGTGACGGACGAGATTTAGCGCATCAAAATGATCGAAACAGGATTCATCTGCCATGATTGGAATGGGGCTTTGTCGTTTCACATTGGCTAACGCAAAGAGGTTTCGAGCGGCCGTTGGTTGCTCGCAATGTTCAATATCGTAAGGCTCTAAAGCCCTCAAAGTGGCTATGGCGGTGGCTTCATCCCACCCTTGATTGGCATCAATTCGGAGGGGCATTTCGTTGCCAATAGCATCACGTATAGCGTGTATGCGAGCGACATCATCCTTTTTATTGGTACCCAATTTTACCTTGATGGCAGGGAAACCTTGCGCCTTATATTTTGCCGCCGAAGCTGCCATATACTGAGGGGTATTGATGCCGACGGTCATATCGGTCATAATATGGCGATTGTTTTCGCCACCCAAAAAGCGGTATAAAGGCATGTTCGCAGCCTTGGCAGCAATGTCATAAAATGCCATATCGAAAGCGGATTTTATGCATCTGTTACCCGTCATCATTTTATCCATTTCACGGTGACAACCGACGATGTTGGTTGGGTTAAGGCCCCTCAGTATTTTTGCTAAAAAAAGCCCTGATTCGTAGCAAGTGGCTTGTGTTTCGCCCGCAATACTGCGATATGGATTGCATTCTCCCCAACCAATAATGCCCGTGTCGGTGGTTATTTTCACGACAATGCTTTCGGCATGGGTGATGGTTTCGATGGCTATTACGAAGGGTTCGGTGAGAGCGGTGTTGATTTTGAAGATTTGGATATTTGCAATTTTCATTTTATTATTTTTGGCAAAAGTAAGCATTTAGGTTTGTTTTAGAAAATGAAAGTAAGGAGACTGTCTAATCTGTATTTATCCTGTTATTTAAAATAAGTTAAATAATATTTCAAATTGCTTATTTTTTGTGACATTAAACAGAATAATGTTTGGAAAAAGCGGTGATAAGTTAAATTAAAAATAAGTTTATGTTAATTTAATATTTTGGAATAAAACCATGAAATACTGAGGGGGTAGCTTTTATAATTTGGCGTTAAACAGTTTAAGACCAATTTATTTGAAAAAAAATTAGTTAATTGCATTAATAGTTTATGAGGTTAAAAAAAAATATTATACCTTTGTTCCATGGTTAATGACTGTAATGTGACATCTTCTGTTCTTGCCGTCAAAAATTGAATTATACTAATTAAACTAATTAACTATACTAATTAAACTAATTAACTATACTAAATAAACTAAACTAATTATACTAATTAAATTACTTTTCCTTCCAAGGTTCTCTTTTAACCTATTTTAAATTAACATAATTAAAACAAACTCTTATGAAAAGATTATTTACATTTATTGCTTTGTCATTTTTGACTTTCTCAACTTTTGCTGCTACTATTACTTGGGATGCTACTAAAACTGGTGTACAAAATTGGCGAGATGTAGCTAACTGGGTAGGAGGTATAATTCCTGTTTCTGGAGATGAAGTTATTTTTGATGGGGCTTTTTCAGCAAATATAACTATGGCTGCTGGTTCATCTATTAATGACTATCGTTTTGCAAATCTTGAAGTAAAAAATGGTGCAGATGTTACTTTAGTATCAAGTCATGCTTCAACAATTGTTGGTATTACTGTTACTAAATTTAGTATCGCAATAAATAGTAAACTTAAGTATGATGGTGCCACAGCATCTGGAACAAACTTTAAATTTTATGTTGATGGAGCTGCTGCTGCTGGTATTTGTACTGTTAATGGAACCTTAAGTCTCGGTGGTCTTAGTGCAACTAATCAATCAATTAACTGGAACAATACAGGAAGTCTGATAAATGTAGAGAGTGGAGGGCATGTAGAACTTGCAAATGGAGGTTTGGCAGCATTTACTTCTCCAACTGCCGTTAGACTCATCTTTAAAAGTGGTAGTTTTCTTGACTATAAAAGAAATGGAGGTTCACCACCAATTGCGGATTACCAATTAGGCTCTTTAATCAATATTACAGGTGTGACAACAACTTTTGGAGGGTTAAACTCAAGTGGAACAACTTATAATGGTGGTTTACTTTGGGATTGTACTTCACAAACGGCTGCTGAAGCAAGTACCCTCTTGATAATATCAAGCGGAAGTGCAACTTTCAACTACGGGGGTACTATAACTATAAAAAATACTGGAATGGGAAGTGTAAGATTAACAACTTACTCAAATGTTACTCAAAGTGCACCAAACTCAATGGGAGATATAGTGGTTGATGGCGGAAGCATAACCTTAGTTTCCCCAACTAGTTTAGGTGCAGGTAATATAAATCTAAAGAGTTTGACAATCAATGGAGGAACTGCGGTAGTTGGTGGTATTTTGGCTGGAACGTCTTCATCTGCTACGGTTCTCAACAATTATTCTCAAACGGGAGGAACTTTAAATATTTCTGCCAACACAAGCCAAACAAGTTTAAAGGTTAATGGAAGTTTTAGTCAAACTGCTGGTGCTATTCAAAGAACTGGTGCTAATGCTAATACACGAATTGAATTGATAGGTAGTAGTCTTCAAAGTGTTACTTTGGGTGGAACACAGACCTTGATAAGTACTTTAATGGTTAATAATACTGGTAATGCAAAATTAACTGCAAATGGAACTTGGGATGGAAATGTAGCATTCAATGCAGGTAAATTGATCTTAGATAATGTCAAATTATCAGTTGGAGGTACGGCAAATGGTACTGCAACAGGTGGTTGGATGGTTACTCAAAATGGTGGTTCGTTGACAGTTAAGAATGTTTTAGATGCCATTGGGAAAAGATTCCCTGTAAGTGATAATCTTACTACATATTCTTATGTGTACCTAACACCAAATGGTGCAAATGCAGATGTTAATGTAAAATGTGATGCGGGAGTTACGCCTGCAGGTACTTTGGATGCAACTAAGTGCTATAAAAAGACAATCAATGTAACAATTGAGTCAGGAGCACCAACAAGTAGCAACGTCGAATATGGATTTATGACGGCTGATGCAGGTGTAAATGTTTCAGGTACTAACTTTATTGCTTATCGTTATAATGGCACTGCATGGGCACAAGCACCTGGCACAATGTCTGGTACTGTTTTGGGTTCTCCGCAGTTTGGTGCTAATGTATCAATTCTATTTAATGGTCAAACAGCGTTTTCTCCTCAAGTTGTTGGTATGGATGTTGCCCTTTCCGTCGAGCTCAAAAAAATCAACGCATACGGTAAAGGCAGAACAAATATGATTGAATGGTCAACTGCTACTGAAAAGAACATGAAAGAATACATCGTAGAGCGTTCTGCGGATGGTATCAATGCTTGGGAAGCTATCAGCAAGCAAGCAGCTGTTAACAAATTGGATGCAAACTATAGTGTTGAAGACGCTACGGCTACTACTTTAAGTTTCTATCGTGTGAAGAGTGTTGAATTTGGAGGCAAAGAAGATATTTCTAAAGTCGTGTCTGTTAAGCGTGAGACAAAAGGTAAGTTGAACATCAACAGAATCTATCCAATGCCAACTGCTGATGTAGCTTCTATCGAATTCGAAGCAACAGCATCAGGTAAAGTTCAAGCTACTGTCACGGATATAGTAGGTAGAATTGTATCAATTAAAAATGTATCAACGGTCGAAGGATTGAACCGTTTAGAACTAAATCTAAATGGTTTGGCTCAAGGTTCTTATATCTTGATGATAAAGGAGAACGATGCTTTTGTTGCACAGCGCATTGTTAAGCAATAAATTTAGTGTATAATTGATAGTGGATAGTTGATTGTCTGCTATCCATTATCAGTTATAAACTAAATTACCCCCTCAGTATTTTGAGCATTTTAGTATCACTAAGGACGTATTTATAACATTCTACTTATTAATTCTACTTTGGCACTCTACAACATGAGATATTTATTCACTGTTTTTACTGCGTAAAAAGGCGTGCTAAAGGGGAGTTTTTCTCGGATTGATTGATTTTTTAAAAAGAAAAA
>JAYTMW010000823.1:0-7836 GCA_043728105.1 Saprospiraceae bacterium
AATCCACGGTAAAATAAGCAACGATAATTAATTGAGTTCCGTAGGAACGGTACATATAATTTATTTTACATGCGCCGTTCCTACGGAACTCTTAAAAAAACGGCATTGTTATAAACCGTGGATTGAAATCCACGGCTACAATATGAACCGTTCCTATGGAACTATGAAGTGGAACGAACTTGTGGGTAATGGACAGAGATTTAAAACTTGACGCAAGTTAGACACACACTCATTACGCATTACCCCTCACTTAAATACGGCACTCCGTACTTCCATACAGTACCTCTTTCTTATTTTCCTAAAAAAAAATGACACGCATATTTAACGTAAATCACGGCGAGAATAAATATCTCCGAAATAATCGGGATGAACTACCCCCTCAGTATTTTGATAGAATTTCAACATGAAAATCGACACAAAACGTTGAACATCAATACGTTACGCACTTCAATCTTTATTAAAAATCATAAATCAAATCCGAGCAACTACCCATTTCAAGCGTTTTGAGCAACTTGTCAGAGTGGTTTTTATATGGTTTTATTTTAGACAATCGAGCTTTTTTCACGTCTTTAAAAACAATAAAAATAGGCGATTTTTTGGGACAAAATTTAATATTATTCATCGTAATATTTTGAGCATCTTCCATTAAAATAGTCATACGAGAGTCTTCTTTTTTCAAATCAAATTTTACATTTTTCATAGTCACCCCCTCAGTATGACGCACATATAAACCCCAACTTGGCAACCGCCCAAACATATCGAATTCGGGGTAGTCTTTTTCTCTTTCAGGCACTTTTTTGAGGCTGTCCATGCTCATAAAGTCAATGTTTTGTGCATTTCCACCATACGTAAGTTTGATATTTTCCAACGTAATATGCTGAATAAAATGATTTTCTAAACCGACAATGGAAGCGGGTAAAAGATGATATTTTTCATCGGGCGGTGGGCCTTCCATCTCGTAACCTTTATCGGGTTTTGGATTCAGAATAGTCGCTTTTATATTTTTAAGTAAAACATTTTTAAGTACGCCAACGGGTCGGGCTTGATAGCGATGACCCAAGCGGACGAAAAAAGCATTGCCCACGTTTTGAGCATCCACACCATCAACCGTCACATCTTCCAACACGCCACCATCCACACATTCAAGGGCAACGGCAGAGCGATAGGTATCAAATACTTTTATCTGTTTAATCAAAATGTGTTTAAACCCGCCGTAAGAAGCCGTTCCCAATTTAACGGCACTGGCACTTGAACGCACCGTGCAATTTTCAATCGTTATGTTTTCGCAACAAGATTTTGTGTCTTGTGATTTCAAACAAATACCATCGTCTGCGGTGTTGAATTTGCAATTTGAGACGACCACGTTTTTGCAATCCACCAAATCCAAACCATCGTTGTTCCAATAAGCGGTGCTTTCTACCGTCATTTTTTCAAAACGCATATCCACGCAAGCATGATAAGTTTGCACCCAACAAGCGGCGTTTTTTATCGTAACGCCTTGAATATCAATGTTTTGGCAATGATACATTTCTATAATTTGAGGCCGTTGATTTTCATCGGGTCGGTCATAAGGTTTTGTTTTTGGTGGTAATAATCCTTCTTTCATCATGCGATAAACGTCTTGTGCCAACGCTCGCCCTTGCCCGTCAATCGTGCCTTTGCCCGTGATGGATATATGTTTTTGTTCTTTGGCTAAAATCAAAGCATACCAATCATTTTTTTCATAATCGTTTCTTTTATCGCTGCCGAGCAAAACGGCCCCCTCAGTAATTTCGAGATTTACGTGGCTTTTTAAGTGAATTGTGCCTGTCAAAAAAGTGCCTTTTGGAAAAATGACAATGCCTCCTCCCCTACTTGCGCACGTATCTATGGCGTTTTGAATGGCTTGGGTATTCATGGTTTTACCGTCTCCGATGGCGTTAAAATCTGTGATACCATATTTGTTTTTTTGAGCATAAAGTGTTGATAATGAATACGTTACGAGGAATAAAAGGAATTTCATTTTCATAAAAAAAACATGTAGTGGATGATTTAGAAAACAGATAATATGGATAAATCCGAACTGTGCGATTAAAAACATTCGGCACATCTACCATCTTGAAACCACCGATTTCAATCGGTGGATTATGCAAATCTACGGATGCCATCTATCTTCTTTTCAAAATCATCACATCTACACGCACTATATGTGATGTTTTTGAAAAGAAGATAGATGTGTTTTGTGGTAATTACTTACCCACCGATTGAAATCGGCGGTTTCAAGATAATAGATGTTTTTAATCGCACAGGTTGGATAAATCAGACCTGTATCTTTAAAAGACTACCCCTCAGTATTTTGAAGATTTTGAGTGGTTCACTTCTTTATGGTATTATGAATTTGAAAAATGAAATTAAAGATAAATAAACAAAATTAAATTTCGATTAAATGAATAAATATTATTTTTATTCTTTAATATATCCGATTACACTATTCTATTTATCAAAATAGATTACTTTTGCCAAATAAAAAATAACTACTATGACAAAAGACGACTCACTCTGGAAATCTCTACTCGAAGATGTTTTCGATGATTTACTCCGATATTTATATCCCGATGCCGATGAGATTTTTGATATGGAACGTGGTTTCGATTTTTTAGATAAAGAACTCGAAGACCTGTTCCCTGAACTCAACGAACAGCACATTCGCTTCGTTGACAAACTCGTTAAAGTTTGGCTAAAAAATGGCAAAGTGCGCTGGATTCTCATTCACATTGAGGTTCAAGGCAGGTACGACAAAAAATTTGCGGAACGCATGTTTATTTACTTCTATCGCATCCGTGATAAATACCATCGTGAGATAGTGGCATGGGCTATTTTGACAGATAGTAACAAAAAATTTGTACCCACTGAATACAAAGAATCGTTTTTGGGAACAAGTATTTCTTATCAATTCAATATGCTCAAAACCATCAATCAAAACGAAGAAACGTTACGCCAAAGCGATAACCCATTTTCTATCGTGATGTTAACGGTTCTTTTAGCCTTAAAAAAGAAGAAAGTACCAGAAATTAAACTCGTTGATTTGAAAATGGACATCGTGAAAGAATTGTATAAAAAAGAAATTCCAAAGAAAAAAATTCAAGCAGTGATGAACTTTTTGAAGCACTATGTGCGTTTTAATGAGGAAAATACCCTTATATTTGACGAAAAATTAGATTCATTTAATGGAAAATCGTATCCAATGGGAATAGAACAATTTTTATTACAAAGAGCAAAAAAAGAAGGTATCGGTGAAGGTATCGAACAAGGTATTGAGCAAGGTATTGAGCAAGGTATTGATATTCAAACAAAAGAGGTCATCAAAAATGCAAGGGTTGACAGTAATCTTTCAATTGAAATTATCGCCAATATCGTGAAACTAACATCTGAACGTGTCCGTCAAATTTTAGATGAAATGGGCATTGAATAATTGACCCAAAAAATTGTATCCAATGGGAATAGAACAATTTTTATTACAAAGAGCAAAAAAAGAAGGTATCGGTGAAGGTATCGAACAAGGTATCGAACGAGGTATTGAAAAAGGTATCGACATTCAACTAAAAGAAACCATCAAAAATGCTCGATTAAAGAAAAACTTTTCAATCGAAACAATTGCGGAATTAGTTAATCTTTTACCTGAACGTGTTCGTCAGATTTTAGATGAAATGGGCATTGAATAGCTAAGAAAATTGTAGGGAGATTTTTAGGCTTTAATCAAAAAAAAATATGCCCATGAATGAATAAGGTTTTTAATTTTGCATCATGGAAAACTTTTTATCAACGATACTATTCAGTTTCAAATCAGCCTTTATTCTATTGACAAGTTATAAATACCGTCAACATGTTGCGGATTTATCAAAAACTTATTTTGATAGCTCCCCCCTCAAAACTGAAAGAGCCACGTGTGCATAAGCGGGCTTGAGTAAAAAATATACAGATAAATTGAAATTACCCCTTTCTTAACGGTTTCAACAAATATTCCAAACCGTTCAATCTGATTTCATACATTGTTGCTAATAAATCACCTAATTTCCCTTTAGGAAAACCTTTCGTATGATACCAAGATAGATAGTATTCGGGCAAATCACAAATCAAATAATCTTTGTATTTGCCAAAAGGCATTCTGAAAGAAACCAATTCCAAAAGCAGGTTAGGGTTTACTGAATTTTCCATCATAAGAGTAAATTTTTTTTATTTGTACGGTTTGTTTCAAGCACCATGCCCCTCAGTATTTTCAAAGTTTTCAATACATAAATCATTGATTATCAGCAATATACAAAAAAGGCGACTACAAAGCCGCCTTCCAATATCTTAATTAAAAAATTTTTAATCCTTTGAATTACTCTCTCTCCCCGCAGCCGAAACCAAAGCTTGATATTCAGAAGTAGATAAACCATCCAAACAATATTGAACGGGATTCACTACTACACCATTCAGATGCACTTCATAATGACAATGCGGCCCCGTGGAAGCACCCGTTGAACCAATCAAACCAATTCGTTGTCCTTTTTTCACCCGTTCACCTTCTTTAGCATCAATTTGGCTCATGTGTCCATAAAGTGTTTTGTAACCATACCCGTGGTTGATGATAACGCATTTGCCGTAACCGCCATCGAGTCCCGCTTTTTCAACAACGCCTTCGCCTGTGGCTTGAATTGCGGTGCCTTGATCGGCTGAAAAATCTATGCCTTTATGAAATCGACGTACTTTATGAATAGGATGTACCCGCCAACCGAATCCCGAAAGAGCATCCAATTGAGACGAAAGGAAATCAGCCCGAACTGGTTTTATGCTCGGAATGGAAGACAACATGCTCTCTTTTTCTTTCACCATTCGAGCAATCGTATCAAACGAGCGTGATTGAAGCGCAATCATGCGGCTGATGTGTTCGACCTTATCTTGGGTTTGAAGAATCAATTTGGCACTGTTAAAATTGCCGATGTTTGCAAGTGGATTGTGACCACCTGTGCCACCATTATAAAGTGCAGGGTCAATTGGGTCAGCATTAAAAGCCAAACGGAAGAGTTTTGCATCCCTTTGTTGGAGCGAACCGATGGCTTTTTCGTTGAGTTCGTTTTGCTTTAAGAGAGCTTCATATCGAAGTTTGAGTTGGTCATTTTCGACAATGAACTTTTGCGTGTCTCTCGTTGGAAAAGCTCTTTGATACAACGGAAAACACAACAATGATGTGACAATGACGACTGAAACCATCCCGAAAACTTTGAGAATTATTTCCTTGTGTGATGTGTTTATCTGTTCATATTGTAGGGTCTGCGGATTGTATATAAACTTTTCCTTACTCATTTTTTTTGCTGTAATGCTCTTTTGCCTTTCTTTTCGACCAAGAGTGTGGTGAATGAATGTGTCCTTTGTAACCACTAAAAATTTAGTATAAAAATTTGGGCGAAGCGACAGAAATTTGTGCGAGGCTTAATCTGATACATTATTTTTCACGGTTACCTTAAAAATAGTTTGAATTAAAATGCTCTATTGAACCTTGCCAACCCCTTCGTTACAAACAACGAATTCATACATTCATATTATTCTATTCCATAAACAGTGCAAAATTAATGTCAAAAAATGTTAATGCTCCACGAATGAGCGTTAAATCTTGTGAGACATAGATTTATACCAGCTATTTAACAGAACGTTAACAAGATGTCATAAAAAATGATACGACACTGTGTCGCTTCGGTGGTTTTGTGTGAAAAGTTTTTGGCGAGAATCAAGGGATAAAAAATCCCTTATCGTAATCATTTAATTCAAGTTGTATGTTTTCTCATTTTTAGTTTAATTTTTGATTTGATGAAATAGTATGAATAACATGTAAATATAGAAAGGCGTTTTATTAAAATCACTATTTATGAACAATTTTAACAAATTTTAATTTAAAGAATAGATATTTTTGGGCTACGAATTTTGCGAATTTACGAATTTACGAATGCTACATTTAATGCGTGTATGATTTTGAACCTAAAATTCGTAAATTAGAAAATTAGAAAAATTCGTAGCCCAAAATTCGTAAATTCGTAAATTCGTAAAATTCGTAGCCCAAATTCGCAGCCCATAATTCGCAGTTTTAAAATAGATTCATTAAAAATTGCTCTTTCAAAATAACCCTTTTCCCTTTTTAATTTACCTTTGACAAAAATTTATATAAAATGGCAACAGCGACATTAGATGCGCCGATAAAAAAGACGCAAAAGGCAGCAATCACAACCAACGAATTGAACAACCACAGACCCGACAATTTGGGCTACTACGGTGAGTTTGGCGGCGCATTCATCCCCGAAATGCTCTATCATAATGTGGAGACTTTACGACAAAATTACTTGAAAATTGTCAAAAGAAAGGCTTTTCAAAAGCACTTTAAAGCACTTTTGAAGGATTATGTGGGCAGACCAACGCCTTTATATTATGCCCAAAGATTGTCGAAACAATACGGCTGTCACATTCTTTTAAAGCGTGAAGACCTTTGCCACACGGGCGCACACAAGATAAACAATACCATTGGGCAGATTTTGGTGGCGCAAAAGTTGGGCAAAAAACGCATCATCGCCGAAACAGGCGCAGGGCAACACGGCGTGGCTACGGCTACGGTTTGTGCGCTGATGGGCATGGAGTGCATCGTGTATATGGGTTCCGTGGACATTGAACGCCAAGCACCAAACGTGGCTCGTATGCGCATGTTGGGAGCGAAAGTTGTGCCTGCAACCTCGGGCAGCCAAACCCTAAAAGATGCCACAAACGAGGCGATTAGAGATTGGATTAACAATCCCGAAAACACGCATTACATCATCGGTTCGGTCGTAGGGCCGCATCCGTATCCCGACATGGTGGCGTACTTCCAAAGTGTCATTTCTGAGGAAATTATCAAGCAATTGAAGGAAAAAGGCTTGAAAAAGCCCAATTATATGATAGCTTGTGTGGGCGGCGGCTCAAATGCAGCGGGTGCTTTTTACCATTATATCAACGATTTGGACGTGAAACTTGTGGCGGTTGAAGCGGCAGGTGAAGGCATACATTCGGGTAGGTCAGCGGCAACAAGTGTATTGGGAACGCAGGGCATTATTCACGGAGCTCGCACCCTTTTGATGCAAACTGAAGACGGTCAAATCGTAGAGCCGCACTCCATTTCGGCGGGTTTGGATTATCCTGGGATTGGCCCCATGCACGCCCATTTGATTTCGTCGGGTCGGGCAATCGCAATCAGCATCACGGACGATGAAGCATTGGCATCTGCCTTGCACATCTCACGCACCGAAGGCATTATTCCTGCGCTTGAAACGGCACACGCTTTCTCCGCTTTGGATAAAATGACTTTTAAATCTGATGATGTGGTGGTGATAAATTTATCGGGCAGAGGTGATAAGGATTTGAATACTTACATGAAGCATATTGATTTGGGATAGTTTTCTGAATTGATAAAAAATATAAAAGCGTAACTCTCTGTGATTCAAGGAGTTACGCTTTTTTTGTTGAAATACTGAGGGGATATATTGGTAAACTATTATTTAGGTTTTATAGTTAATCGCTTTTTTTCCCTTTCTAAGCTTCTTAATAATTTTACGTTTAATGCCCGTCAATAACGAAATATAACTACGTAACAATTAAAAAATAACATGGTCAAATTTTTATAGGTGCAGAGCACCGTAATATTTGTAGCTCATCAAATAATCGAGTTTTTAAGGTGCAGCACACCGTAATATTTGTAGCTCATCAAATAATCGAGTTTTTAAGGTGCAGCGCACCGTAACATTTGACGTGTTACTACAAATATTTCGGTGCGCTGCACCTTAAAAACCTCGGTTAACC
>JAYTMW010000824.1:0-2183 GCA_043728105.1 Saprospiraceae bacterium
TTCGTAACAAGTTTGCATATCTGATAAATTTCGTCGTTTAAAAGATAACAAACCGATTCCCTTTTTTGATTAAAAACTAAAATTTAAACATCTTCTAAAATCAATTATCCGTTTTTCATTTTCTTAGCGTATTTTACTCCCCTTCACATATTTTTCCAACCACTCATGTTGCTCCCAAAGCATGTGCAAAATATTCTCTTTTGCCGCATATCCATGACTTTCATAAGGCAATTGCACGAAGCGAACCGTGCCTCCGTGTCCTTTAATGGCGTTGTATAATCGCTCACTTTGAATCGGAAAAGTACCAGGATTATTATCAGCTTCACCATGAATCATTAACAATGGTGTTTTGATTTTATCGGCATAACTAAACGGACTCATTTTGGCGTATAATTCGGGTGCTTGCCAGTAAGTACGTTCCTCATTCTGAAAGCCAAAAGGAGTTAAAGAACGGTTATACGCACCACTACGGGCAATTCCTGCCTTGAATAATTTGGAATGAGCCAAAAGATTTGCGGTCATAAAAGCCCCGTAACTATGTCCGCCCACTGCCACTCTGGTGCTGTCTCCCACACCCATATCGGCAATTTTTTTGATGGCAGCCTCAGCATTTCCAACCAATTGTTCGAGGAAATTATCGTTCGGTTGCTTGTCTCCTTCGCCCACAATTGGGAATTCTGTGTTATCCATGACGGCATATCCTTGCGTTGCCCAAAAGATTGGCGAACCCCAACTTACACGTACAAAAGTATGTTTACTTCCTCTAATTTGTGCGGCATCATTACTGCTCTTAAACTCACGGGGATATGCCCACATAATCACAGGCAAAACGCCATCTTTTTCTTTCGAATAACCTTTTGGTAAATATAAATCAGCCGCTAAATCTACGCCATCTTTACGTTTATACGTGATTTTTTCCTTCGTAATTCCCCTTAATTCTGGTTGTGGGTCAGGGAAGTTTGTTAATTGTTTCTTAGAGTTTTCACCGTTGTATAAATAATAATTAGGCGTTTCATTTTGCCCTTGTCGGCTTGTTACAAAACTCAATTTATCGAAATCAACAATATTTGTAACTACTTCATAATAAGGCTCTTGGCTTCTCCAAAGCGTTTTTGTTTCTTTGGTATCAACATTAAAAGAGTTCAAAAATGGCAAATCTCCTTTGGACGAAGAACCCGCTCCACGCATCAAAACCGTACGATTTGCTAAGACTTTTACGCTATTTTTTCCGTATTTATTACTGGCACTTATCGGAGTTCCAGGGTCGCCATAAGCATCATCCGTACTGCGGTCGATTAGGTTTTTAATTTCCTTTTTCGCTAAATCAAATTTGCTCAATTTTTGCTGATGTTTTACCCTTGAATATTCAGAAAAAAGGATTTCATTTTCCGTTAATCCCGAGATATTTGCCATTCTCATCGGCGTTTTCATGAGTTCTGTTGGCGTTGCGGTAAACGGAGCCGCTTGCATATACGCAACGTCATGGAATTCTACTTTATTTTTGATTAATCCACCATCCAAAGGTTCAATCCAAGTGATGGTATTTGGCAAAGTATTTACCCAAGAATGACCTCTGGGAGCGTTTAGGACGTTATCATAACCCGAAGGAGCCAACTCTCCACTGGGTAATTTTGCAATTTCTTTGACTAATTTTCCATTCAAATCTGTTACTAAAATAGTAGAATTAAAGCTATAAACGGGTACTAAATAACTGAATGGTTTATCAATTCTTTCAATCAAAAAATACTTTTTATCGGGTGAAATAATCGCTGAACCATAGATTTGTGGCGAACCAATTTTTGTTTCAACGCCATTCGTATTTTTTACCAATTGACAGGTCGTATAAAACTCAAAAAGTTGTTCATCGTAAGGCGATTTAATCAAATCTTGGTAAGTAGCACTTGCAGCGGCTTTGCCCATATTTTGTTGCACCGTTGGACCTTTTGGGGCAAGCGTTTTCTTGGGAGCATCTTTTGCCGAAGCCACCGTGGCATGATATAAAATACTATTATTATCAAACCATGACAAATCATCAATCACAATATTCAAAGGCGTTTGATTGGTTTTTGTTGCCTTTTTTGTAGTCAAATCAATCACATACAAATCAACATTATCTGCATTGGTTTGCGTAAAAGCAATTTTATCATCGTTTGGACTCCATTGAAAATTTCCTGCTTTTAAGT
>JAYTMW010000825.1:0-3613 GCA_043728105.1 Saprospiraceae bacterium
AAAATGGTTTTGAATATCTTGATAAATCGTTTTTCTTAGCGTTTTTCTAATGTCACTATTAATGCCATATCGTATTAGGAAAGCGTTTGCTTTTTCAAAGGCTTCAAGGTTTTCTGTTTCTAAATTTTCTAATACGTTAATTTTGCCACTGCCTAAATCAAAATAAAAATAATTGGAGAATTTATAAGTAGTTGTATCGGGCTTTAAGGTTTCTATAAATAACTTGATTTTATTGGCTTCTGATTGACATTTATCGCAACAATAGAAAAGATTGTCCCAATCAAAAGATTTTAAGGGGTATTCACCTTTTGGATAATAATGTTCAATGGTTTCTTTGGAAATATGCGCAACAGGAAAACCATCACAAAAGGTGCAATGTTCTTTTGTAATTAGGCTAAGTTGACGACGCATCTCCTCGTAAAGACCACCTTTCCAAGTAAAAGCGGAGCTTTTTCCACCATCTTTAAGATGTTTTTCAAAATCTTTACCCCACTGAATATAATTTTTGGATAGCTCAACTAAGGTTTCGATTTGAGTTATAGAAGGTTTAGTTATTTTCTCCATTCAAGTAATCTTTGCCAATGACTCTTTTTAATCTGAATAATTTTGAACTGATAATTGCCATAACTTCTTCTCCCTCGGTCAATAAACGGGCTATAATTTCTTTAAATTCAACCTCATGGGAATAGTTTTTCTGTACTATTTCTGCATCTATTTCATTAAATCTATCAATATCTTTTGTGGTTGAATAGCCAAATATATTTTTAGCTTTCAATATGTGTTCATAGATATAGGAATATGAATTACCCGTATCTGATAAAATGGTACTTGTTAATTGCGTATTACAATCTTTATTTTCTAAAATATAAACCTTAGCGTTATCAATGGAATTAATGATAAAAGGAGAATGTGTAGAAACGAAAATTTGGGCATTGGGTAAAAGTTCTTTAACCAACGGTAAAATTTTATATTGCCAAGTCGGATGCAAGTGCACTTCAATTTCATCTAAAAATAAAACAATATTTTGATGTGTAATGGGTATCGTTTTATCCTCCCACGGGATTTCATCCAAGCGCATAAGCAAATCGCCCAACCAACTCAAAATGGAACGCAAACCATCGGGCAGCACGTCAAATTCAAGCACTTTACCACAATAAGTAATGCCTACTTTCCACGGATTTGTTTCAATTTTTATCGTATATTCATTGTTAGTAAGGTCATTTATGCTTTTTACGAAAAGATTTAAGGCTTCTCGATATTTTGTAGCAATGTCTTTGTTGCCCAATGTTTCTTCAATTGCCGCTTTTGAATATCTTGAAACTATCCAATTTGACAACCTAAAAGCGGTATCTTTTTCTTTTACAAATTCTAAGGCAAGATGTAAAGGATTATAGGTTGAGTTATCATCAAAAACAATATTTTGAGTTTTTAAAAATCTATATCCTGAATATGCGAATGCGGCAAATTTGAACTTTTTATTGGTTAAATCTTTCGCAATAATGGAATTTTTGTAGTTCAATAATTCCACATATTCATCTTTACTAATGTCGTCACTCACGGTCAGTGCTGAATTGTTAAGAAACTTATGATAACTTTGATGAATATTGTTACAATTTTCGCAACCATACCATCCGACTTTACAATACTCTTTATCTTTTGAGCTATGAATGTAAATTGTAGTTTGACTTTTAGCTTGTTGATTTTTGTCGAATTCAAAAAGATGAAATCTTTTATAAAAGTTATTAGAAAGATGTTCACTATGCCCTTTTTCATCTTTGTCAAATGCACTTGCCAAAGCATGTAATAAAGTGGTCTTACCCGTACCATTTGCACCAGTAAAAATATGTATATCAGGATGCCCTTTCTGAACATCAAAATCAAACGTTTGCTCTTCTTGATAAGGACCAATATTTTTAATAACTAATTGCCTAATTTTAATCATCCTAAATTTATGTTATTACTTAAATACGCTCCAAAGATATGTTAAAAAGCAAAAATTACAACTGTTAGCCAAAAGTTTGTACCCCTCAGTATTTTCACCTTACTTCCGTTCAAAAACCAACTCCCCACCAACCCAAGTTTTCAACACCTTCGTCGCCAACATTTTCTCCTTTTCCACAGTCATCAAATCTTGATCAACGAGGATAAAATCGGCAAATTTGCCGACTTCGAGACTGCCTTTTTCGGTCTCCTCAAAATTGCCTTTTGCCGCCCAAATTGTCATACCCCTCAGTGTTTCTTGTCTTGTTAAAACATTTTCCATTTGAAAACCTTGCGCTGGAAAATCCTTCGCATCTTGACGAGCCACAGCGGCGTGGAAGGTCAAAATGGGGCTAATATCTTCAACGGGAAAGTCCGTTCCGAGGGGAATCCAACCATTTTCTTGAAGCAATTGTTTGAACGCATACGCCCCTTTTACGGCTTCGCTGCCGAGCCTATCTTTCGCCCAATACATATCAGATGTAGCATGGGTGGGTTGTACGGACGGGATGATATTAAAAATACCGAAATATTTAAAGTCTTGACCATTAACGACTTGTGCGTGTTCGATGCGCCAACGTTTGTCATTTTTACCTTTCAAAACCTGTCCGTAAATGCGCAAAATTTCACGATTGGCGGAGTCACCGATTGCGTGCGTGCAGGCTTGAAAACCCTTGTCATAAATCTGTTTTGTGACGGCTTCGTAGTACGCCGCATTTTTCAGAAGGAAGCCAAACGAATTAGGTCGGTCGGCGTAAGGATGCAGCAAACAGGCACCACGAGAACCCAAAGCCCCGTCAGCGTAGAGCTTAAAACTGCGTACATTTAGCCAATCCGTTTTTATTTTTCCTCGTTTAAAAAGATATTCGTAGTTCGGTCGAGCGTCGGAAAGCATGACGAAAAGGCGCATTTTTAGTTCGTTGGATGCGTTCATTTTTTCGATAAAATCGACGATTGGGAAATCCAAACCGCAATCCACAACGGTTGTTAAACCAACGGCGAAACAGTTTTTTTGAGCATCCAAAAGAGCTTGTCGGCGTTGGGCATCGTTGGCTTCTGGTATTTTTGCGAACACCAAATCCACGGCATTATCAACCAAAATACCCGTCAAAACACCATTTTTTGTTTCAATTTCACCCCCTTCTATTTTTTGATTCGGTTTAATATCCGCCAAATCCAAAGCCGCTTGATTGGCAATTGCCCCGTGTCCATCCACCCGTGAGAGCAGGACAGGACGCTTCGGAAAAAGCACATCCAATTGTGCTTTTGAGGGATATTCTTTTACCGCCCAATCATTTTGATCCCAACCTCGCCCAATAAGCCAAGTTGGATTTGCGTTGGATACCCCCTCAGTATTTTTACTTGAAAATGCTTTTATTAGCTCAATAATTTCCGACCAACTTTTCGTGTCCGTCAAATCGCAGGTTTGCAGACCTTCACCGTAGCGATAAAAATGGGCGTGGGCATCAATAAACCCTGGATAAAGGGCTTTGCCTTGCGCATTTTCGATGGTTTTAGCGTCATATTTGCTTAATATTTCGTCATTTTTGCCCACGGCGACAATTTTTCCGTCTTTCACGGCAAGGGCTTCGACGGTGTCAAAACGCTCATTGACGGTATAAGCTTTTGCGTT
>JAYTMW010000826.1:0-1963 GCA_043728105.1 Saprospiraceae bacterium
ATACCTTCATCAAGCCGTAGAATAACGTGGGGTGTAACTGGTAATGCAGCACCAATTCCAGGTGGTCTACAATTTAGAAACTCTTTTATACAACTAACAGGCGCACATAGATCATGGTCAGGATTCTTGTTTTTCAGATAATTTTTATTCTTTTTATAAAAGAAATGAATGCTCAAAATTTACTTTTAAATGGTAGTTTTGAGCAAATCACCCCTGCTAAAGGTGATATTGGGGAGTTTTATTTTAACAATTTTTATGCAAAAAATTGGTTTTCATCTACAGATGGTTCTGTAGATATTTATCGATCATTTGCGGCTTGTGATGATCAACATGTGAGAAGCAACGAAAACGGATTAGGTTTTTGTGTAGAGACTGCTGATGGAGACTATTGTATAGGTCTCTGTACAATTACTCAAGAAGGTTATATGGAGCATATTACGGGCACTTTAGAAAAGCCATTAGAACAAGGCAAAGTCTATAAAGTCTCATTTGCTTTGCGTTTTTATGGCGATCAACCCATTTTTTCAAAAGGGTTCGGGTATAAATTTTCAAAAGATTCAGTCGTTTTCAATTCAAAAATCAAGATGTGGCGTAAATTGAATCCTTGGTATCAAAATTTGTATGGCACGAATAAAGTGTATGGTGATTTTCAATTCGATGATTTTATCACAGATTCTACATGGACTCACTATACAAAATATTATACAGCTAAAGGTGGGGAGAGATTCCTCACCTTTGGACAGTTTGCGTTTCAAAATGACGAAAAAATAATTAACCAGCT
Source organism: Saprospiraceae bacterium (assembly GCA_043728105.1). Classification (GTDB taxonomy): domain Bacteria; phylum Bacteroidota; class Bacteroidia; order Chitinophagales; family Saprospiraceae; genus JAAFJT01. The sequence goes on from JAYTMW010000826.1 coordinate 782, forward strand.
CAACCATTTGCGAAAAATGCTTCTTCAGAAAGATAGAACAAAGTATATAGAGAGTGGTAAAATTCTTTTTGTTAAGCAGATTGACTCTATTACTATCTATAGAAATAATAATCTTTCTATTAATTACTATTTATTAGATGATGTTAAGGTTGAAGAAGTAACAGATTTATCTACAATACAAGAACAGAGAACATGTAGTAATGGCTGTGTTGATAGTGACCCTTTAACAGTCAATATACCCAATCATCGGGAAATGACAATTGATAGGGGTTATGAAGGCGATTTATCATTTTCCGTAAACGCCCAATTAAATGCTATGGAAAAACTTGTTATTGAGTTAGATAAAGGTAACAAAATAATTGTTGTCAATGATAAACCTCAGCAAAATATAGACTTAATCTATCAATTTAAATACCCTGCAAAGAAATTACGAGGTAAAACACTTAACTATTATGTAGAAAAAATTACAAACAATGATATAAAGCAATTAAATACGACTTGCACAAAAGAAATATTGAATCAAAATGGGGTTGACTATTGGGTATATAAATGTAAAAAATAGACTTTTATGTTGCGAATTCCCTGCTGGCTCGGGATATTAGTAAGAACCAACGCACAAAACACGCCACTGCTCGCTGGCAAAAAGTCGAATTGTGAACACACAAGGTTGGGCAAATAATATCTACATCGTCGAAATGCGTTTTGGCAAAGAAACCATTCGGCATAAATTGGTCGTGCAACGGTAAAGTTGATAAATATCATAAAACAAAGAAGCTACCTGTTATGATGGGTAGCTTTTTTGTTGAGTATCATAAAAAAGGTTTATTTTTGTAAAAAATTCATTCATTTTTTTAGGAATTGCTTTTTGTTATGAATAAAATAGAGTTTGACATGAAACAAATCACATTGAAAATCAAAGACTCCTATTATGCGTTGTTTGTACAGTTTCTACGGAGTTTGACGTATGTTGAGATTGAAAAAATAGATGCCATATCTGTTCAATCATTAGAACAACAATCTGATGAACGTCAAAAAATGATTGACTATATCACATCTTATCAAAATGATCAACCTTCTTTTGGCGATGCGGCTGCTTGGCAAAACCGTGAAAGAGCTGACCGTGAATTACCATTTGAGTTATGAAATTACTTGATTCCAATATCATTACAATAAATGAAGAGA
>JAYTMW010000827.1:0-2759 GCA_043728105.1 Saprospiraceae bacterium
TTGTTTTTTTCTTTGATTTCAAGGTTTGCAGTAGGGAAACCAATGGTTCTACCTATTTTTTGCCCTTCAACTACCTCACCCGTGAATGAGAAAAAATGACCTAACAGTTTATTCGCAGGTTCGACCTCTCCATTTAAAAGAGCTTTTCTAATCTTTGTTGAAGACACTTCTAATTCATCAATGACTTGTTTTTCAATCTCAACAACTTGATAATTATACGTGTTTTCATATTTTTTTAAATAAGAAATATCACCCGTTCTGTTCGTTCCAAAACGATGGTCATAACCTATGACGATGGTTTTAGGTTTAAAATATTTAATAAGAAATTGCTCTATATAACTTTCAGGGGTTTGATTTGCAAAATCGAGTGTGAAAGGTACAACTACCACATTTTCTATACCATATTGATGCAGCAAATCTACTTTTTCCTCCGTCGAGGTCAAAAGCTGAACGGACGTATCTTTTGGATTTAAAAGCAGGCGAGGATGCGGATGAAACGTGATGACAACCGAAGGACTGCCTTGAGCTTTCGCCAGTTCGGTCACTTTTTGCAATATCTTTTGGTGCCCGCTATGCACACCATCGAAAGAGCCGATTGTGATAACGGAATTTTGAAAATTGGGTAATGATTCAAGACTATAAAAAACGTTCATAAATGTAGCGGCGGATTTATCTGCCGAATGAGCATGAAATAAAAAAATATCTTTTAATGAATGTTTCAAATGTATAATGTAGATCTGCAAATAATTCGACGTGTGCGATTAAAATTATAAAAGTGCCGTAGGCACGGCTCATCTTGTAGCGGCGGATTTCAATCCGCCGAAAAACGTAACGATTTTTATTAAGTCCTATCGGGACGGCACATTTAGTCTCTTATATGCGTCGTGCCTACGGCACTTAATGAGATTATTCGCCAATTCTCGGCGGATTGAAATCCGCCGCTACAATATGACCCGTCCCGATGGGACTATAAAATATTAATCGCACAGCTTGGATAAATCAGCCGATACATTTGCGCAAAAATAGTCAAAGATTTAAAGTTGAAATAGGTATTAAATTTTTTTTGACAAACTTCTTTTTTATCTTTGATTTGAAGGCAGATTTTTCACACTTTTTATTTGTCGTTTTTCGGTTCAAAATATTTTATGTAAATTGCTTATTTTTTGTAAATAATTGATAATCAATACATTACAAAATATTTTTTCTGTAAATTGATTTTTGTAAATTTTTGACAAGCCTTCTGCCTGCGGCAGATTTAGATATTTTTTTTTGTGAAAATAAGAAAGGAGTAGTTTCCTCCCTGCTTCGATTGGGCATCGCAAGTAATTTAAATGCTTGGGTTTTGTACTTTAGCTTGGCTATTGTCATGCCAACGAACAAAACCCAAAAACATCCAATTACTTGAGATGTTCAATCGAAGCAGGGAGGAAACTACTCCTTTCTTATTTTCCTAAAAAAAAATATCTAATAAAGCAAGTTTGGTTGGGGTGCTAAATTTTGAAAAGCGAGCCCCCTCAGTATTTTAAGAAAAAATTAATTCACACATACAAATCAAGATAATAAAATGCCCACTTCTCGTCGTCAATTTCTTAAAACGGCTGCCATTGGTAGCACAATTTTAACAGCCTGTAACCCAAACAAAAAGGGCCCCCTCAGTATTTCAGCTAAAAACGGTCAAGCGACAGTCATTTCGACTTGGAATTTTGGCGAGGCCGCAAACAAAGCGGCTTGGAATATTTTAGAAAAAGGTGGTCGTGCTTTGGATGCCGTTGAAGCGGGCGTGAGAGTGCCAGAAGCGGATCCCGAAGTGGATACCGTCGGCTACGGCGGCGTACCCGATAGAGATGGTCGGGTGGCTTTGGACGCTTGCATTATGGATGAAAAAGGCAATGCGGGTTCGGTTTGTAGTTTGGAACACATCATGCACCCAATTTCGGTTGCGAGAATGGTTATGGAACGAACACCACACGTTATATTAGTGGGCGAAGGAGCTTTGGATTTTGCTTTAAAAAATGGCTTCAAAAGTGAAAATCTTTTAACCGAAAAATCAAAGGCAAAGTGGCAAGAGTGGCTTAAAACAGCTGAGTATAAACCAATTATAAATGTAGAAAATCATGATACGATTGGCATGTTGGCTTTGGACAAACAAGGCGATATGAGCGCAGCTTGTACGACGAGTGGTTTGGCTTTCAAGATGCGGGGTCGGGTCGGGGATTCGCCGATTATTGGAGCGGGTCTTTACGTGGATAATGAAATTGGGGCTGCCACTTCAACGGGTTTGGGCGAGTTGGTGATTAGGGCATGTGGGTCATTTTTAATTGTGGAATTGATGCGTCAAGGAGCAACGCCACAACAGGCTTGTGAGGAAGCGGTGAGACGAGTTATTAAGAAAAATGCAAATGTGAAAGATATTCAAGTTGGTTTTTTGGCTTTGAATAAACAAGGCGATATTGGTGCTTACAGTATTCAAAAAGGGTTTCAATATGCTGTAACGACGAAAGGAAAAGTGTCTTTGCGTGACGCTGATTATTTTTTGAAATAAAAGTTTATTTAAAAGAGACCCCTCAGTATTTTGGTCGAAATACTGAGGGGTTAGCCCCAATTTTTTAAAAACTCAAAACTACTTTTTCAATAATATCACAACACTCATGCAATTGCTCCTCTGTGATAACCAAAGGTGGTGCAAAACGAATAATATTGCCATGTGTCGGTTTTGCTAACAAGCCATTTTCGGCAAATTTTATGCACATATCCCAAGC
>JAYTMW010000828.1:0-5848 GCA_043728105.1 Saprospiraceae bacterium
CTATGTGTCCTATGTGCCTATGTGTTTCAAAAAAAAATTAGTGTTAATTACAAGCTATTTAAATATTTTTATTTGAATTCTTAAAATCAAAAATAGTCGTAATGATTTGCGGCAAACGGGTGTAAACGGTTTTGTCTTTCATCACATAATCAAAGGCTTTGTGCTGCATACAGTCCAAGGCCACGTCCATTTCGCCTTGTGCGGATAGCATGATGACGAGTGTGTCGGCATTTACTTTTTTGATTTCATCCAATGTTTCGATGCCACTCATAGCGTTTTTATCAACGCCGTTTAGATGATAATCCAAGACAATGACATCGGGGTTGTACCATAAGTTTTTAATACACGCTTCACCCGTGGCATACGTTTCAACTTCAAAATGAGGATGTTGACGAAACTCAATTTCGGATAACTTTAAGAAAACGGCATCGTCATCCACGAGGAATACTTTGATTTTGTTATTCATTTTTCAAATGTTTTATGGGCAAATAAGCAAAGGAAAAGTAGGATATTTTTTTTAAACACATAGGCACATAGGACACATAGTATTACATAAAGTGTTGATTATAAAAGATTTATACATAAAACTATGTGTTCTATGTGCCTATGTGTTGCAAAAAAATGACCTACCTTTTCTTCCTTCTTCCTTCTTCTTACTCGTTACTTACTACCTTTTAACTGTTTCATTTCCTCCAAAAGCTCCTCACACGCTTGCAGACACACGCTTTCGAGTTGGGTTACAAAATCAAGTATATCATGCGTTTCCTGTTGTACGTAAGCGTGTTCCATCACTTTTTTTGCCATGCTTTCAAAGTCGGTATGGATGCCCATGATTGAAAAAGAGGGTATCATTTTATGCACTGTTGCGTGTAGTGTTTTCCAATCTTTGTTGTGAAAACTTAGTTTCATAGATGTAATTAAAGGCGGCGTTTGCTCTAAATAAGCGGTGATAATTTCCATCATCAAAGTCGGATTGGCTTTGGTGCGGAGGTTAAGATAGTCCATATTTGTGTATCTTGTTTTTGCGCTTTGAACGATACTATTGGCTTTTAATTCCTTAATAAAAGCGGGTTTTTTAACCAATCCTACTATTTTGCTGTACAAAAGGCGTTCATCTACGGGTTTTGCGATGTAATCATTCATGCCCACGGCTCTGCATTTTTCGACATCAACCGTGGTCACATCAGCCGTCAAAGCGATGATTGGGATTTTGGATTTTAAGGTATTGCGGATGTACTCCGTGGTTTCAAAACCATTCATTTCGGGCATCTGCAAATCCATTAAAATGATGTCATACGTTTTCTGTTTCAACTTTTCAATGGCAATGAGTCCGTTGTCGGCGATGTCTCGTTCAAAGCCAAAATCATCCAAAATGGTTTTCATCAAAAGTTGGTTGAGTGCCATGTCTTCCGCAACCAATACTTTGATGTTTTTAAGGTCAGTATCCAATATTTCAACTTCCACAACGGTATCCACTTCTTGATTTGTTTTGTCAAAACTCAACCTAAAACTAAATGTAGAGCCTACATTCACGTTGCTTTCCACTTGAATGCTACCGTCTTGGGCTTTTATCATTTTTTTGACAATAGCAAGCCCAAGTCCCGTGCCGCCAAAAAGCCTCGTTGTATTGGTGGCGGCTTGTTGGAAGTTATCAAAAATGGTATCAATTTTATCTGCCACGATGCCGATGCCCGTGTCTGAAATGACAAATTCGACGGTTACTTTTTCTTTATAGTCATTCAATAATTTGACGTTAACGGTGATGCTGCCCACGGACGTAAATTTGACGGCGTTGCTCAAAAGATTTAGGATAATTTGATGTAAACGCACGGAATCGCCGAGCAAAACTTTTGGAATTTTAACGTCGTAATGATATATGAGCCTTAAATTTTTCTCTTGAATTTTTGGTTCAAACAGATGCAGCATCGACGAAATAGAATCGGCTAATTTGAATGGTTTGCGTTCAAAAGTCATTTTGCCCGCATCCACTTTTGCCAAATCAAGGATGTCATTTATCAAAACAATCAAGGAGTCACCACTCATTTTTATAGCCGTCAAATACTCTCTTTGTTTGGCTGATAAATCCGTTTTCAATACCACTTTTGTAAAACCCAACATAGAATTCATGGGCGTGCGAATTTCGTGACTCATGTTTGAGAGGAATTGTTGTTTGGCTTTTGTGGCTTCTTCGGCTTTATTTTGTGCTTCTTCGGCCAACGTTTTTGACACTATCAATTCTTTTAACGTCAATTCTAACCGATCTTTATTCCGAGACCTATCCGTAATGTCTTCAATTGCCAACAAAATAAGTTGTTCAGCATTTACTTTTTGAACAATAAGGCGAGCGTTGAGGAGCATTATTTTTTCACCAATATCTGAAAAGGTATGCGTTACTTCAAAGTTTTCAAAACTTTTATTTTCAGAAAAAATAGTATTTAGGGCAATGCGCAATTTTGGAATATTCCATTGTTTATTACCCAAATCAAACACCAATTGCCCTTCTGTTTCTTCTTTTTTAACCAAAAACTTACTGTAAAATGATTTATTAGCGGATTTTACACACAGATATTTATTCAAAACCAACATCGGTTCGTGAATGGTGGCGGTAATAGCATCCGAATATTCTTGGGCTTCGGTCAATAAATCATTCCGTATTTGCAGTTCATGGTTGGTTGAAATAAGCTCTTCATTGGTGACTTCAACTTCCTCTTTTGAAGTTTCCAATTCTTCGTTCAAGGTTTGATATTCCTCGTTGGAAGACACAATTTCTTCACTGGCGGCTTGCAATTCTTCGTAAGTGATTTCGTGCAATTCGTTTATGGTGTTGAGTTCAAGACGCAAGGTATTTAGTTCCTTTGTGAGTTTTTTTATGCGTTGGTCTTTGAGGGTTGACATTTCTTTTCCACTCTTATCATTGTTCACAATTTTTTCTACGGGTTGTTGTACTTTAAAAACCACAAGTAAAAGCGGCTCATCGGAGTCAATTTTGAGGGGTGACACTTCAAAAGATAAGATTTGTAAAACATTATCCAACGTTATTTCAATACCCGATTTATGCACGGTTTGCTTGGTTTTTATCACTTCCACGAGCGCATGACGGAGCTCAAAAGCAAATTCGGAACGAGCCATTTTTATAATATTCAGACTTGCTTTGCCCGAAGCGTGTTCAAGATAAAGCGAAACAGGCCCTCTGAATTGGACAATTTCCATGTCTTTGTTCACAACGGCACAAGCGGGCATATAGTCCGACAAAAGAATAGCGTCAATCGCAGTTTCGATGCCAACGGGCTGTATGCTAATATTTTTAGCGGCAATATTGGTTTTTTTAGTAGTCATGGTTGTACGAGAAGAACGTGGTAATAATTCAATGATTTTTTTAATACTCGTATTCTTTTTACGATCATAAATTTTAAACTTATTGGTCACTTGATTAAAAAGTGTTGAGGCCGTACCAACGGTTTCCGCTTTGCCGAGCATCAAATACCCGCCCTCAGTAAGCGCAAAATGGACAGTAGCAAATACCTTTTTTTGCGCCGCCGAATCAAAATAAATGAGCAAATTGCAGCAACTCACAAAATCCATGCGAGAAAAAGGAGGGTCACGCAAAATATTGTGTGGCGCAAAAATGCATATCTCTCTAAGTTCTTTCACAATGCGGTATTTATCGCCCGCTTTTGTAAAATAACGATTCAAGTATTTTGGGGGAACGGCAGCCACTTCACTTTGCGTATATTCTCCGATGCGGGCATCTTTAATGGCTTGTTCGCTAAGGTCGGTGGCGAAAATTTGAACGGGTATTTTATGCGTTTTCTTTTCTTGCAATTCATTGATAAGCATGGCAATTGTGTAGGCTTCCTCGCCCGTAGAGCAAGCGGGTATCCATATTCGCAAGGACTCGTCGGCAGTTTTGCTTTTGAGGAGTTTTGGAAAAAGGGTGGTTTTTAGATAGTCGAAAGTTTCGGGGTCTCTAAAAAAACTGGTAACGTTTATCAATAAATCGTTGTACAGAAGCTCTATTGCTGCATTGTTTTTGTGTAAAAATTTTACGTATTCGGGTATAGTTTTTATCCCACTTTGGCTCATTTTATGATTGATGCGCCGCTTAATGGTGGGCATTTTGTAGTGGCTAAAATCAACGCCCGTTTCTTTGCGCAGCAACTCAAAAATGGTATTCAAATCAGCGTTGTTTGAGTCGATAATTTCTATGGTTTCTTGTGGTTCAGTCGCACGTTTTATAAAATTATTTTTACTCAAATACATCAATTCAACAGCCATATCTTTTGGTGACATCACATAATCCACCACGCCCGCCGCAATAGCGGATTGTGGCATACTACCCGCTTGTGCTGATTCGTTTTGCGCAAAAGTGATGCCGCCCGCTTGCTTAATGTCTTTCAAACCAACTGTACCGTCGTGGGCATTGCCCGACAAGACTATACCAATTACATTTTCTTTGTGCGTTACTGCGAGCGACGAAAAAAGCACATCAATGGAAATAATGGAACTGTTTTTTGGTCGCTCCAATAGTTTGATGTGTCCGTCCGTCACTTCAATCATTTTATTGGTTGGAATAATATAGACATTGTTGGGCAAAATATGCTCCATGTTGTCAATGTCCTGCACGGGCATTTTAGTGAGTTTCGATAGGATAGTGGAGAGCAAACTCTTGTGGTCAGGGTTGAGGTGTTGGACATAAATGAATGCCATGCCTGTGTCGGCAGGTACATTTTTGATTAAAAGGCTCACGGCTTCAAGCCCGCCTACGGATGCGCCAATGGCAACAACGGTGAAAGGTTTTTTGGGTGTTTTTGGTGGCGGTCGTGTTGTTCGGTTTTTAGTAGAGGTATCCGTTTTCATAGCAATTTATTGAGAAATGCGTGTATCTTGCTTAAATGCAGGTAAAAAAAGGGTAAAATACTGAGGGGCCTCCTCTTTATTATAGGTTCGTATAATTTGCCGTATGATTGAAAATTCTATTCATTATATCTCTCTCTTTCGCTAAGAAAAACGTGTCATTGCGAGGAGGTACGACGAAGCAATCTGCCAAGCTACTTCCAATCTAATTTCGCCAAACTAAGTAACGCACATTAATTGAACGATTGTTGTAAATTGGACGAAAGGCATCCTGCGAAAACTAACAGATTGCTTCGTCGTGCCTCCTCGCAATGACACGTTTTTCTTGGCGGTTTGGACATTGTGGGTTTTGTATAATCATACGAATTTACCAAATCACCAATCACTAATCACCAATCCCCAATCACCAACTACATTCTCGCCATATACCAATTCAATTCTTTTTCCATTTTTTTATAGCTAAAAATATTCGTAATCACTTTTTGTAAACGCAAAAAAGCGGTTTCACTTTTTACCACATAATCCGTGGCTCGGTGGTGCATACAGTCCACGGCGACCTCAATTTTGTCTTGCGACGAGAGCATGATGACGGGAATATCCGAGTTCATGTTCTTAATTTTATCCAACGTTTGGATGCCGTTCATGGCGTTTTTTTCGATGCCGTCGAGGTGATAATCCAAGATGATGACATCGGGATTGTGGTCCAAGTGCATCAGACACAACTCGCCCGTGGCGTAGGTTTCAATCTCAAAATCAGCGTGTTCGAGAAATTGAATCTCCAATAATTTTAGGAAGACGGCATCGTCATCTACTAAAAAAAGTTTTATTTTGTTTACGTTTTTCATGCGATTATTTTAATTTTATTAAATACATTAAATTCTTCTCTCAACTCCTCACACGCTTGCAGGCACACGGTTTCGAGTTGCATCACGAAATCAAAAATATTGTGGGTTTCTTGCTGCATACGAGCGTGTTCCATGGCCTTTTTTGCCAT
>JAYTMW010000829.1:0-3892 GCA_043728105.1 Saprospiraceae bacterium
CTTATAAAAATAGTTTTACCCATGTTTGATATTTGTTAAAATGTAGATTATTAAATGTAAAGTTGTAGGCTAAAATAGTAATTTGCTCAAATATAGTGATGCACAATTTTAATTTTCTATTTTTTGTAAAATATTGTATAAAAGAAGGAAAGAGTTAGACATACACACGCAGAAAGGATTGATGAATGACAAAACACGCCGTACTCATTACCCATTACTTCTGTATGGCACGCCGTACCTACCTTGTCCTTATTTTCTTAAAAATAAAAAATTTATTACATTAAAAAATTTAACAAAATATAAATTTTAAGTGCGTAATTTGGTGCTAATTGATGAAAGCGGAAGGATTTGAGGGTTTGATTTTGTGAAAATACTGAGGGGGGTAAAATTTTGTTTAAAGTTTCAACAAATCAATATAAGTTGAATCAAGATGGTTAAAATCATTATCTGTTGTAACGAATTTGAATTGTCCAACATGAGCCGTGGCAGCCAACCAAACATCGTTTTTGCCCATACTTCGGGCTGTCATTCCCAATCGACGACCAAGCAATTTATCCTGACTAAATGCGTCAATCTCAGCATAAGCATGGATGATTTCTTCGTAAATACCTAAAAGGTGGATTTGATTTATAATATCTTGCAACTTTTGACGCTTCATTGCGCCCCAATTAAGCTGATAGGCTAAGGATTCAATTTCACCGATATTAATGACCGATAAAAAGACATTACTACCGTCGTCAAAAAAATGATAGAGGTTATTCCATTCTTGGTATTTGGTAGAATTGCGGATGTAGTAAACCAGAATATTGGTATCCCAGAGGTAGTTCATAGTATATTAATGGAGGAAATGAAAGATATTTTTTAAAGCATTTTGCAAAGCTCTTCTGCCGATGGTTCATCTTTAAACAATTCTACTAAGGCAGATAGTTCTGTTTGTTTAACAGCAAAATTGTCCACATTTTTTGGAAACTTTTCGATATTTAAAGACAATGGTTTCCAAATGGAGTTGTGGTTTGAGCGACGAGTATTAATAAGTCCACTTTCTTTGGCTATTTTCATAAATAATTCAGAATCAATACCCGCTAAATCACTTGCTTGACCCAACGTTATTCGGTTTTTATCAAACAATGAAATAGCCAATTCTAACCGAATATCTAATTCAGACATTTGGCTTTTTTCAAGTATACTTTCATCAATTTCTAAAACCATATTGTTTAATTTTTTTAGTGATTTAATTTTTTACAAAGTTAAATAATAAAATGTAAACTTGCGCCGCTAATATTTCTATATTTTTAGGGTGAATATAAAATAGTACAATTTGTAAACAAACTTTTAATTTAGGTGATTTTTGTAAAAATACTGAGGGAGGGTAATCAATTTCAACATGAATAAAAAATCAATTGTATCTTATATCATTATTCCAATAGGACTTTGTAGTGCGTTGGTTGCAATTTCTTTTAAAATAGACTCATTTGACTTTCTCATTACTTTAGCAATATTTACAATTGCACTTTTAATATTGAATCTCATTTTGTTTTTCTTTCGTTATTTTAGAAAGTACAATTTAGGCTTAAAGTTATTACCTCTCACAAGTGGTTTTCTGTTATGGTTGATTATGATTTTGATAATTATACTATTAGATCAGAAAGACACAGAAGATGAAATTATTGATAATTTAGAAACATTTAATAAAAAAAATGGACATTATCCATATTGCCAGACTTCGTCAGAATTGGTTGATTCAATAACTATAAATCTTAATTATATTTCATCAAATGAAATCAAATATGAGTTCAATATAAAAGAAAATACTTGTATTATTAAATTTTGGAATGACTCCATAATCTACAATAGTAAAAATAAAATTAAAGTGATAAATAAATAAAAAAAGCAATTTAATGCGCCTATTTCTCTTCATAATCTTACTTTTTACAAGTTTCCCCCTTGTAAAAGCTCAAAATACCACTCAAATACTGAGGGGGGTATCCGACTCCGTCGAAATCAAAACAGACGCTTGGGGCATACCACATATTTATGCAAAAAACGAAACCGATTTGTTTTTTGCACAAGGGTATTATGCGTGTCGTGATAGGCTATTTCAATTTGAATTATGGCGTAGAAAAGCAACGGGAACACTGTCTGAAATATTAGGTGAGCGAGAACTCAAACGAGACCAAGGCGCAAGACTTTTTAAGTTTCGTGGAGACATGACAAAAGAGTTACAGCACTATCATCCAAGAGGTGAAACGATTGTAAAAGCCTTCGTTAACGGCATCAATGCCGCCATTGAGCAAGCCAATTCACACCCCGAAAATTTACCCATTGAGTTTAAATTATTGAAAATCACGCCGCAATATTGGACTCCCGAAGTCGTCATTTCAAGGCATCAAGGCTTGTTGGCAAACGTGACGGATGAATTAAAAACGGCTCGAATGGTCGCTCTTTTGGGCGAAAATAAGGTGAAAGAAATATCCCATTTTCATCCAAAACAACCCAATTTAAAGATGCAAATACCCACGGAAGGGCTTTTTGAAGATATTTTAAACCTCTACAATGCCTTCCGCAAACCCATAGAATTTCTACCAACCGATCTTGCTTTGGAAGATAGGAATGATTGGCAAAATTTCAAGTATCTCGTTGAAAATCAACCCATTACAAATGATTTGTTAGATAATACGAATCATGGTATTGGCAGCAATAATTGGGTTATAAGCGGTTCAAAAACGCAAAGTGGTTATGCAATTTTAGCCAATGACCCGCATCGTGCCATTGCCGTGCCTTCGCTGCGTTACATGGCGCACCTTAATGCACCCGATTGGAATATCATTGGCGGCGGCGAACCCGTGATTCCCGGCATTTCAATTGGTCATAATACTGAGGGGGCATGGGGTTTGACGATTTTTGACACTGATGCCGAAGATTTATACGTGTGTGACATCAACCCACAAAATCCTTTGGAATATCGCTATCAAGATAAGTGGGAAAAAATGACAATTATCAAAGAATCAATTCCCATAAAAGGAAAAAATGCAGAGACAATTGAGTTAAAATATACCCGTCATGGGCCTGTTGTTTTTGAAGATTTGAAAAGAAAAAAAGCCTACGCCGTGCGTTGTGCATGGTTAGAAATTGGTGGCGCACCTTACTTGGCGAGCCTTCGGATGAACCAATCCCAAACGTGGGAAGATTTTAGAAAAGCGTGTGCATACAGTCATATTCCGTCTGAAAATATGATTTGGGCAGACAAAAAAGGCAATATTGGTTGGCAAGCCGTGGGCATTACGCCCATACGAAAGGGTTTTAGCGGCATGGTGCCTTTGTCGGGCGACGGTTCGCAAGAGTGGTCGGGCTATTTACCGATTTTACAACGCCCCAATGCTTATAATCCAAGCGCAGGTTTTATTGCAACAGCCAATAATAATTTGACACCCCCTCAGTATCCAGACATCGAAACGACGATTGGATTTGAATGGGCTGATTCGTACCGCCACGACCGAATTGCAGAGGTTTTAGGCACGTCAAAAAAAATGACTTTGACGGATATGACGGCTTTGCAGACAGACTATCTTTCCATTCCCGCCCGTCAATTAATGCCTTTGTTGCGTGATTTGCCCCTACCTTTTAATGGTGATAAAAAAGTACTTATTGAACCATTGCTGCAATGGGATTTTGTATTAAATAAAAACAGTATCGCCGCCACCATTTATGTTGAGTGGGAAGGGCAAATGGAAAAATCTTTTATCAAAAAATTGGTTGCTGAAAAAGGACAAAAATACGTTACCAATATTTCTACCCAACAAATAGTCGAGTGGTTGCTATTGCCCGATGGCAAATTTGGCGACAATCCAACGGCAGGGCGAGATTCTTTTCTCTTACAAAATTTGAAAACAGC
>JAYTMW010000830.1:0-4390 GCA_043728105.1 Saprospiraceae bacterium
CAATAAATCTGAAATGAGTATAAAATGACACCAATAAAGCACGAAATCGAGCTAAAATTGCTTGGCAAAGCGAAAATTTGGTCCACAAAGGGCGCAATGGAGTCTGCAATCGCCACTTTTTTGAAAAAGCCCCACAGCACTTGCGCCATACCTTCAATAAAACGATTCCACTCAAATTTTTTGTCGCCGCCTTGAAACTGTGGTAAAAATGTCTTTGCTCGCACGATAGGCCCAGCGACCAATTGTGGGAAAAACGAGACGAAAGTGGTGTATCGCCAAAAATCCCGTTCCGCCTTTATTTCCTCTCGATACACGTCAATCGTGTAGCTCATGGATTGGAACGTATAAAAAGAAATACCAATGGGTAAAATGATGTTCAACGATTCCCAATTGGCGTTGAAACCCAAACCAATTAAGCCTTCTTTGAGCGAAGCCGCAAAGAAGTTGAAGTATTTAAAAAAGCCCAAAAAGCCCAAATTGGAGATGACGGAAATCAAAACCATCCGACTTTTTTTAGCCGCATCGGTCTGATTTTCAATCAAAATGCCTAAAGAATAGTCCAAAATGGTCGTAAACATGACAATTCCGAGAAAACGCCAATCCCACCAACCGTAGAACAAATACGACCCCAAAAGGCATAACCACATCCTTGCTCGGCCTGTGAGCATCCAATAAAGTGGAAAAAAAATGGCAATGAAAATGCCAAAAACGATTGAATTGAAAACCATAGAATTATAAATTGTGATTTTTACACGGATTGAAGGATTTTTTAGATTTACAGATTTTTAAATCCCTTTAATCCTTAAAATCTGTAAATCCGTGTAAAATTATTTTTAGTTAATGTAAGGTAATAAGACATCTTTAAAAATGAGATAGCCTTGACCATTCAAATGAATACCATCTAACGACAAATCTTCACGAAGTTCCCCCTCAGTACCTGCCTGCCCATTTGGTAGGTTTTTTAGTTTTGAAGCCACATCAATGTATTTTAAACCAAATTTTTTACTTAATTCAACGATGCCTTTATTCAAAAAATCAATATCCTCGTTGCGCATACCCGTCCGCCGCAAGCTGTTGTGAATGGGTAAAACGCTGATTAAACACAAGTCCGTAGAAGGCGTTTCTGTGATTGTTTTCGATACTATTTTTTCGTAATTTTCGAGAATAATACTGAGGGGTATGAATTGCAAATCATTCACGCCGATTAAAAGAAACACTTGTTTGGGCTGCATTTCAATCACATCGGGTAAGCGAGCGAGTATGTCCGCCGTGCCGTCTCCGATTACCCCACGATTGATAACTTGTTGATTATCAAGGAGTTCCGCCCATTCACACTCTGCGGTTATACTGTTGCCGAGCATCACTATTTTACCTTCTTTTTTCGGTAATGTTTCCAAATGACTTGTTTTATGTTTCTTCAAACTCACTATGCCGTTGCCCCTGTATTTCGCTAAATAAAAAAGATAACGTGGGCTACCTATTTTTATTAATGCAAAAATGATGCAAGCAAAGAATATAAGGTTGAAAAACAAGGAGGTATAAAGTAGTTTTTTCATAGAATGGTGGTTCAGATTTGACAACTTTTAAAAGTTGTCAAATCTCAAATCTAAATCGAGCCGTTAATTTTCTTTCAAAACATCATCTACTTTCACCACCACCTTATTATCTGTATGTGTGAAATTTTTATTTGGATTCACCATTTTAAACAAAGCTGTAAATTGTTTAGAAATGAAGGTCGGAATTGCCCCAACCGCTCCCCATACTGAGGGGGGGGCATCAGATAATTTTAGTGTCCAAAAAATGGTAGTAATAAAAATTAAACCCGCTATGGCAATGGCTATACTTACATTGATACTGACAAAAAGTCCAATTAAAAACAGCAAACCCGATAGACCCAAAAGGATGAACAAAGGCGGTGCAAAAGTGATAAGCCCGAAAAATAATTTGTTCCAATTGAATCCAAAAAGACCTTTCAAAATAAAGCCCGTGGAGTTCGGCGTGTTCTGAAAATAAGAATACAACCAACGGCTGCGTTGCGTTTCTACTTGTGCAGCTTCCGTTACTTTTTCATCATAACAAATGGCATCTTTGGCATAAACAATCTGTTCACCAGCGTTTAGGATGTGATTTTGAAGGATTTTGTCTTCCTGCATCATCTTTTTCCACAATTTTTTACCTTTTGTAATGTCATCACCATATAAATAAGCATCGTACAATTTGCGCTCAACCGCCATGCCACTGCCTGAAATGACCGTCGAACTACCCAAAAGTGGTGGCACTTGACGCTCGATATAGTTCTTGTAATATTCGCCCAAAGAGTCAGCTCCCGCAATGGCGGTATCGTGATTTTTTGCCGTGCGTTGCCCTTGAATCGCTTTTTCACCCGCATTGGCGTAAGCATTTATGATTTCTAAAAAGCGGGGATGTGCCAAATTGTCGGCATCCCAAACAACCGTGTAATCATGGTTGCGCATCAAGCGTTCGGTAGCATAAATGATGGATTTAATTTTCAAATTTAAGGCAGGTTCGGGCTTCAAAAGCGTGAATTTTTCGTGCTTAAAATCGGCCCATTTCGACACATCGGCGTTGTCTGCCACGAGGTAAATATGGTGTTTTCCGTGCGTCTGATGTATCAAAGATTCGACCAAACCACGGGCAATATCAGCGTTCCGATAAGCCGTGATGATGTTGCCAAAATCAAACTCTTTTTGTGGTTTGCCTTTCTGATTTTCTTCCGTTTTATCTTTTTTAGACAAACTAAATAAGACCGTTAGGAACGGAAAAACGAGGTAGAAAATGAAGAAGGCCGAAGCGATATAGAACGTACAAATTAAAATTGTCATGTTAACTTAATTTTTTATAAAAATACTGAGGGGGTAGGTAATTGAAAGTCAATGATTTATAATTTTTATATTATGATTTTAAATTTTCTAT
Source organism: Saprospiraceae bacterium (assembly GCA_043728105.1). Lineage (GTDB taxonomy): Bacteria > Bacteroidota > Bacteroidia > Chitinophagales > Saprospiraceae > JAAFJT01. The sequence goes on from JAYTMW010000830.1 coordinate 2,935, forward strand.
TCCCAAAAATTAATATTAAATTTGACTTAAAATAAAAATCTATTCTCACTCTAAAAATTTGAAATTTAAAATGAAAAATGCAATAGAAATTATAGCAAAAATTATTTTCATTCTTGGTTTTATTGGTATAGCTTATGGTATTTTCTCTAATGTAAAAATGATTCTAATTTATAGTATTTATACTATGATTTTGGGCTTTTTGATTTTAGCTATAAATTTTAGCAATCATAAAAATGAACGCTCTAAAAATTTCATAGAAGCAATTATGACCTTTTTTTCTCTTTAATTAATGCGCCACATTCCACCAAATCGCCTTCAAAAAAGGTTTAATTTGATTTGCCTCACCCTTCAGTATAAAAGTAAAAATATTCTTTGGGATGGTGAAAAAAATTAAAAATAAATAGAAGCCAAGTAGATTAATACCACCAAAATTACGCCGCATAAAATAAATGCGGTTACGATTAAGGTAGTACGTTTTTAAGCCCGAAACCTTCTGCACCGATGCCGATTCTTTATGATACACCCTCGCACGAGGCTCGACGTAAATCTCATATCCTGCCTTTCGGATGCGCTCACACCAATCTAATTCTTCGTAATATAAGAAAAAATCTTCAAACATAACGCCCACATTATCAACGACTTCTCGCTTAATCATCATGGCTGCGCCGTGTGCGTAAGCGGTTTCGGTGGCGGTGTTGAACTGCCCATTATCCCATTCTTTTTCACCCAAAGTTTTGTTGCGTGCCGTCAGAGAATCCACTCTCGTAGTGCCTGCGTATTGAATCAAATCCTTGTCGTTGCCTTTCGATTCGTTGAAATAGAGTAGGAGTGGAGAGACGATGCCGAGCTTTGGTTTTTCGTTGAAAAGCGCAACCAATTTTTGAAGGGTCCCCTCCCCGCCGTTTGCGGGATTTCCTTCGTCAACAGGAATTTCAGCATCATTGTTGATAAAAAAGAGAAAATCGCCTTTCGCTTCTTTCACAGCAAGGTTGTTGCCACCCGCAAATCCTAAATTCTTTTCAGAACGGATAAACTTGACGTAAGGATAATTTTTTTGAAAAAAAGCGGTAGGGTCTTCTTTGGAGGCATTGTCCACCACGAAGATTTCCAGATTTTTATACGATTGATTGTCAATGGATTTCAACAAATCAAGGGTCATATCGAGACCATTGTAGTTGACCGTGATTATCGAAATGAGTGGTTCTGTGTTATTCAAAATTTTTAGTCGGTTTTTAATTTAATTTGAGTTTATCGTATTTCGTTGCAAATTTACGATTTTCTCCAAAAAAAGGCAATACTACTGAGGGGGTAGTTTTTTTATAGATGATAGTTTATAGATGATAACGGATAACATTTAATAGTTTAATAGGGCTTCACCCTATTCTAACGTATGTCGCCCTTTCAGGGCTTTTAAAGAAAAACTCATTTATCTTAAAGCCCTGAAAGGGCGACATAC
>JAYTMW010000831.1:0-9346 GCA_043728105.1 Saprospiraceae bacterium
CGACTCAAAAAGATTTTTTGCAAAGCCCAATCTTTGCCCAAACTTGCCGAGGTTTTGACGATACCCCCTCAGTCTATTCGGCAATTGGCGGCATCGCCCGAATACAATGTCTTCACCGTGCCTAAAAAAAATGGTGAACGCCGCTTGATTGAAAATCCTTCTAAATCGCTCAAAGCCGTGCAAGCTGTCTTAAATGACTATCTGCAAGCTGTGTATTGGTTGCAAAAAATGCCTTCGGCTTATGGTTTTGTGATGCGCCCAACGGATGCCAAAGAAGAACCCCGCAACATCGTGACCAATGCCCGACAACATCTAAAAAAGCCGTGGCTTCTCAATGCAGATTTGGAAGATTTCTTTCATTATGTCAAAATTGACACTGTTTATGCCCTTTTTAAAGCAAAACCTTTTGAGTTTCCGGATGAAATTGCGGACATCCTCACCCGTTTAACCACGCTCAATGGTCGCTTACCTATGGGTGCGCCCACTTCGCCCGTGCTATCAAATTTGGCATTTCTACCCGTTGAAGCCGATTTGCAATGCTACGCTGATGGTCTTGGTTGGCATTTTACCCGTTATGCGGATGATATGTCGTTTTCGTCGCATAAACCCATTACGCTGGGTCATATTGACGCTTTGGAACAAGTGGTGAAAGTATATGGATACGAGTTTAACCCTAACAAAGTGACGCTTTACAATGATAAAGACGAGAAATTTGTCACGGGTTTGAGGCTCGATAATCAAGAAGGACGGGTAGAATTACCGCATCAGTTTCCGCATGATTTTAAGAAGGAAGCCACTCGATTAAAGGATATTTTAATTGTTCAAGGTCATTTGCACCACAAAGATTCGTCTTGGGTAACACAATATAAACAGCAAATTGCGGGTAAATTAGAGTTTGCCAATCAAGTATTAGGCGATGCGCATCCCGATTATGTTATCTTAGAAAAAATGTATCAAACGGCTCTCGAACCTCCCGACGAGTACGAAGCCATTAGTTGGTTGAATTTTCATTATGTATAACCTTTTTTAACTCAATGAAGAACCATGCAATTAGTCCTTGATACCGACGGGGCGGCTTTGAAAGTGGAAGATAACTGCTTTTTTATCGCTTTTGGTGAAGAAAGCCGAAAGATAAGCCCCACCAAAATAACATCAATTGCGCTCACTGCCAATACCTTACTGTCGTCATCGGCAGTTCGATTGGCGGTGGAGCATAGTATTCCCATATTTATATTTCATCCCACAACGGGAAAGCCCGAAGCTCGGTTGGATAGTATTTATTTCCAAAATTTACCCGAAATAAGGCGTAAACAAGCCTTTTTTGAACGGTCTAATGAAGCAACCGTTTGGATTATTGCCGTATTTGGACTTAAAAAAGCGCATCAAATTGATAATCTTGAATTTCTTAAAAATAGAAAACCAAGCATTGATAATGATTTTGCCGCTGCTTCTGCCGATATGGAGGCAATGTTGAAGGTTATGAATAGTTATGCGCAAAAAACCATTCACGAAGTGCGTCAAAATATATTGGGTCACGAAGGGGCTATTGCCAAAACCTATTGGCAATTGATTGGCAAAGCATTGGATGACCCTACCCTTTTTGACGGTAGAAGTCGTCGCCCAGCCACCGATAATTTTAATGCTGCGCTCAACTACGCCTACGGTATGTTGTATGTTATGGTTGAAAGAGCCGTTTTGACCGTTGGGCTTGACCCACAGTTGGGATTTTTCCACGTTGACGATTATGCAAAACCTACTTTGGTCTTTGATATGATTGAGCCTTTTCGCCCGTGGGTGGATAGGCTGCTTTTAGAAGCGTTTTTGACCGACCAAATTAAAGCGGAATTTTTTGAACCCGCACCCATTGATACAGGCATCTATTTATCGAAAATCGGTAAAGCATGGCTCATTCCCGCTTTGAATGGTTGGATGGAGGAAAAGATTATCTTCGACGGTCAAAGACTGGCTCGCAAAACGCATATTGTACGTTTTGCGGGTGAATTTGTTAAAAAACTGCGCAATTTCCCATTTCAAATTTAAGTTTTTCTATGAAAGATGCTTACATGATAGCCTATGACATCAGCGATGATAAATGGCGCACAAAGACGGCTAATAAATTAGTCTATTATGGTTTTGACCGTGTGCAATTCTCCGTTTTCATGGGAACAGTATCGGACAAAAACTTAGCGCATTTTTTGCAATGGTTTCAAAAAAATGTGCTTATATTAGCCCCTTCAACCTCGGTATCACTTATTGTGCTACCCCTCAGTATTGGGCAGCTTGATGTGATGCAATTGTTTGGGGCGAGCGAAAAATTAGATCTTGATATGCTCACGGGCCGCAAACATACGCTCATTCTTTAACGTGTTCTTTGACATTTTAAAAATAAGTCGCATCTGAAAGTGGGCTTAAAATTTAACGTCGCTACCATAAAAAAGCGTATTTTAGTTAACATAATGTTTTACGATTACAGATTAGTATGCTGTAATGTATTGATTATCAATGAATTATCTAAAATATAGGCTTTCAGTTATGTCCAATTTTAGTGAGGACTGCGACTTAGGAACTCTTAGACTATAAAGCCCATCTTCTTTCAGTTATGTCCAATTTTAGTGAGGACTGCGACTTTCATGGCGCACGATTTGCATCGCGTTCCAAAGCTTTCAGTTATGTCCAATTTTAGTGAGGACTGCGACATTTGCATCGCGTTCCAAAGGAAGCGAGCTGCGCTTTCAGTTATGTCCAATTTTAGTGAGGACTGCGACTTTTATTTTAGCACCCATTGCGATTCTCAATGCTTCTTTCAGTTATGTCCAATTTTAGTGAGGACTGCGACAATAGTTACATTGTCACCAATATGAACACCATAACTTTCAGTTATGTCCAATTTTAGTGAGGACTGCGACAATATCAACATTATTACCAATGCTAACACCATAACTTTCAGTTATGTCCAATTTTAGTGAGGACTGCGACATTATCAATGCTAACATTATCACCAATGCTAACCTTTCAGTTATGTCCAATTTTAGTGAGGACTGCGACTTTTAAATTTTTGGATGAATAATATTGTTAAATTAACTTTCAGTTATGTCCAATTTTAGTGAGGACTGCGACAAATCCATGTACGCCTGTCGTGGTAAAGCCCCCCTCTTTCAGTTATGTCCAATTTTAGTGAGGACTGCGACTATAACGAGCTTGTTGAAATGATTTGTCATCATTGCTTTCAGTTATGTCCAATTTTAGTGAGGACTGCGACTTTTCAGCTACTATTGTAATAGGCTCTTTAAAACTTTCAGTTATGTCCAATTTTAGTGAGGACTGCGACAATTATTAGATTATTGCTTGACTATTATTGTCTTTCAGTTATGTCCAATTTTAGTGAGGACTGCGACTAAAATGCTGTGCCATTGCTGAGCCTCAACGACTTTCAGTTATGTCCAATTTTAGTGAGGACTGCGACAAATTGGTACGGAAGCAATTCCGATGCCGCAGCACCTCTTTCAGTTATGTCCAATTTTAGTGAGGACTGCGACAAGAGGGTTGAACGGAAATGTTTCGGGGAGGCTGACTTTCAGTTATGTCCAATTTTAGTGAGGACTGCGACATCTACTGGCGTACCAACTCTGTTGTCGAGTTGCTTTCAGTTATGTCCAATTTTAGTGAGGACTGCGACAATGAACGAACCACTCGTGGTGGTGTTCGGGACGCTTTCAGTTATGTCCAATTTTAGTGAGGACTGCGACATAAAAATGAGAATTTCTTTACGTTTAAAGTTCTTTCAGTTATGTCCAATTTTAGTGAGGACTGCGACAAATTATTCGTTTCGAGGGATTCCTTTTTAGGACTTTCAGTTATGTCCAATTTTAGTGAGGAATGAAATAAAAAAGCCCTAATGCACGAGCGTGATTAGGGCTTTTTTTGAATAGAAAAACAATATTTAGAAAATCTACAAAAATCGTTTCCACAATCGTTTCCAACTTATTTGAAGTAAAATCAATGAAATAATAAAAAATAAAAAGGCGATTAAAGCTGTATTCCAAACAGATAAAGCGGGCTCATTTGCATGAGTAAACCGTTGTGTAAAATCTACTTTAAGTGCATCATTACCCGTCCCAAAATAATTTAATCCAAAAAAGGACAACACTAAGCTCGCAATCGCAATGGGTAAACCAACGTATGTAATTCTATTTAATTTACCGTTTCGGTCTTGTTCTTGTTTAAATGTAATGTAACTATGCAATTCTTGAATCTCAGCATCTAATTCCTTAACTTGACGCTCAATATCCATTTGTTTTTGGAGCAAATTATATAATTCAATACCTTGCTCTTGGGGCGTGATTTCACGGAAATAAATTTTGTTAACGAATTTGATGTAGTATTCATAAAGTTCCGTGATATGATTAACTGTTTTAGATTCATCCTCAAAATTTTCAATGATGCTTGCTACTTCACCCGAATATTTTAAAACAGAAGCCCGTTGCACCAAGCATAAAAGCGTCATTTGAAAATAGATATTTTTGATGTGATTAATAAGCACGTTTTCTAAATACCATGATTTTGAAGCAATTACCATAAAAGAGTAGCGACTCACCCCATAGAGATGCCCCTCAATATTCCCTTGTTTATCTGTGTTTTCTATCCAACGATCATAAGTACTATCCGTTAAGAGTTTTTTTATCATGTTCCGACTTTTACAAGTAGCATTTGAATCATCCAAGAATAGAAACCTATGCCATTCGGGCGATGTTTGCCAATTGTATAGTTCTTTTGTTTCGTCATACCCCCTCAGTATTTTCACCATTTCAGTATTTTCATAAAGGCATATCGTAAACATACGGTCATCAATCACGGGTTCAATGATAATATCACCTTTAACAAAAGCATCACTCTTAACTTTAAAAGTATTCCCAAGTAAAGATTGAATGTGATTTGGTAATTTAAAAGGTTGTTTTTGAATATTATCCCAAGTATCGTAATGCGTAAAATCTTCAATAATAGGATTTTCTGTTAAACCCGTAAGTGTAATTTTTTCTGATAAAAAATTATATTTAGTATCCAATGTCAAAGGCTCACCATCTTTAAAACCCAAGAATTGCGGATAAATGCGTCTTCCATATTCATTAATTTTCAGAATTGAATCAAAATCTACCGTGGAAAAATTATTAAGATGAAAAGACAAAACACCCACGCCTGTTTCATAAAAATTGAGTACAATATCTTCAATAGCAAGGGAAAATACATCAGGGGTATCCTTAATTTGAATAATATATTGTGGTACATTGGCTGCCAATGTATAGCTGTACTGCCTTTTTGTAACCGACCCATCATCATCTAAAGATAAAATATCTCGTGCATAGTCATGAAAATAAGCATATTCATTGTAGCTGTTGTAGCTTCCAGTAGATTTCCGTTCAAACTTGAATCGTTGCCATTGAGGGTTGCTTTTTTGCCAAGTATCAATATTAGAAAAATCATATTTTTCTGACATCGGCTTTTCCTTACTCGTATTCAGAGACCACTTGAAAGGAAACAAAAAAATATGGTGGCTATGGAGTAGTGGATTGTTGCTCATTATTTTGTTTTTTAGAATTAAAAATTACAATTTTTTCAATCTTTCTAAGGCATCTTCGGGCGAGTGTCCATCCCATTTAGGCGCACGTTTACGATCGGGTATAAAAGCGCAGTCATCCCATTTTGACGAAGGAAAATGATAGGTAATTTGCACCCCCTCAGTATTTTCATCGCCGATACCCACTATAAACCACCCCTCCCACTCTATCCCGTCATCATGCTTGCGAGATTTCCAAACGGGTAGTTCGGGGCGGCTTACAATTAGCTGTTTTATCAAAGCTATAAACAATACAATACGATGTTCATACAACTCTCCAAAGGTATGAAAGCCATCCGAAACAAGATTTGTGTTGCTGCCTTTTATCAATTCATTTAAAGCCTCTTCTTTGGTCATTTTTCTAATTTTAGGTTTAAAGTTATGTTTTCAGTTTCGGAAAATAAAAGATTTTAAAAATTTATCTTGATTTATGTAAATGAAATCTGTAAAATCAAGGCAACTGAAAAGCTGTTAAAGGTAAGTTAACATACATAATTCTTTCATATTGCAAATAATTGTTCGTTTTTTTGTCATTCAATCTAATTCACAAAATTATTCAACTTTAAAAACATAATTGTAAAGTATGGCTAAAACCATTGATGAAGGCTTCAAAGCTTTTCTTGAAAAACTACAACCGCTAAAAAGCGAACATGACAAGGTTAAAACGCATAAAATTTCTGTTCACAAAAACTTAATAAAGAATTTTGAATGCAGTTCCTTCTTTGAAACAGGATCTTTTGGCGCAAAAACGGGTGTAAGGCATTATGCTGATACTGATTATTTTGCAGTCTTACCAGTTTCAAAATTAAATTGCAAAAGCGATTATGCTCTCCGAAAGGTGAAAGAATCAATTCAGTTAACTTTCACTAAAACGGCAGGAATTAAAGTAAGAGTCCCTGCAGTAATGATTCCTTTTGGTCAATTCACTTCTGAAAGAATGGAAATAACACCTTGTTATTTTGCAGGTTTCGTCGAACCGAAAAACAAGAAATATCCTAAATATATGATACCAAATAGCGATAGAGAATGGATGGTATCATGCCCGACTGCGCATAATGATTATGTAAATAAGCATAATAAACGATTGAAAAAAGGGAAATTGAAAAATCTGATTCAACTCGTTAAGGCTTGGAAATATTACAATAATGTTCCCATATCTTCATTTTACCTTGAACTACGGATTACAAAATTTGCCGAATCCAAAGAGTTCATAGAATTTGACAAAGATTTATATCGTGTGTTGAAATATTTATTAGACATAACGTTAGCGAGCATCCGTGACCCTATGGGGGTATCAGGGCTAATTCCTTCATCTTCGACGAATATTGAACGAGCAAAAGCTCTTTCAATATTAAAAAAAGCTGTTTCAAGAGCGGCCCAAGCATTAGAAGCCCAAAGATTAGGAAATATTGACAATGCTTTTGGGGAATGGAAAATGTTATTTAATGGTAAATTTCCGTCAAGAAGAATTTAAAAAATTTATTTAAAAAAGCAGAATCAGTTTTAAAATGTGATTATATGAACCTTTTATAATACTAAAAATTCAACACCAACAAGAAAAAAAATGTTCACTCCTTTTTGTTGTTGTTTACTTTTTTATATCTTTTAATTCTTTTTCTTTTTTACACCCTCATAACACATTGATTATCAATTACTTACAAGTCTAATTGTAGCAAGATTGGGAACAAGTGTAGCAGAACTGGGAATTGTGGTAGCATATTTGGGACTACATGTAGCAAATATGGGAGTAAGTGTAGCAAATATGGGAACAAGTGTAGCAAATATGGGAGTAAAAGTTTGGTTATTCAATCATTCTTCTTAATTTTGGGCTTATTCTAAGGGGAAATCATTGATGTGTCCCAAATTTGCTACACTTACTCTAATTTTTGATTCATTATGGCAAAGAAAAATAAGAATAGAGGTATCGTCCTCATTAAAAAATCGAATGAATTAATTGAATCACGTTTCAAATTTGATATTTGGGAAATGCGATTCTTTTTATCGGTTATCTCTCAAATTCAACGGGATCATGATGAATTTCAGGTGTATCGGGTTTGGTATAGCGATATTATCAAGACTTTTGGTATCAAATCCCATCAGTCGTATGCTATGCTTCGAGAAGCATCCAATAAGCTGATGCGTAAAACCATTATTGTTGACAGCAATGATAGTGGTTTTGCACGAAAAAAAGTGTATCATATTATTCGGTCAGTTGACTTTTTGGCGGAGGGGCAAGAAGGTAAAAAAGGCGTTGAGAGCCAAGAGTATATTGATGTAACCGTTGAGTCGGAGTTGAAACCTTTTCTTTTACAACTTCAAAGTCGGTTTACGGCTTATGATATTCGTAACGTGATAAAGTTGGGAGCCTACCCTATTCGTTTTTATGAATTATTGAAACAATATGAGAATATTGGAAAGCGTACTTTGGGTTTCGATGAAATGAAGCGCATGTTTGAATTGGAAAATGAGTACCCCCGTTTTGCTACTTTCTATCAACGTATCATTGCTCCTTCTATCAAAGAAATCAATGAATATACCGACCTTGAAATTTTGAGTGTTGAAAAAATTAAGCAAGGAAAAAAAATTACTGGTGTTACTATTAAGTTTAGGAGCAAGGTACTTCCATCGCTCATTGGGCCAATTCAAGAGGTTACAAATGAAATAAACGCATCAGAAGTTTATAGTCATACCATTGAAATTCCTCAAAAAGACAAATCCGATGATTCAAATGGTGATGAACGCATTAAGATTTTTTATCCAAAAATCGTGGAGTCTTTGGGCATTACCCCCTCAGTATTTTTTGACTTTTTAAAGATTTATACTGATGCACAATTGGAGCAAGCCATAAGAGTAACGCACAGAGCGAAAGCGGAGGGACAAATTAAAACCAATCCTTCGGGCTTTTTTGTTCAAGCCTTGAAAGGTGGTTATACCGACCAAAAAGAAGAGCGCATTAAGAAAGAAAAGAAAGAATCGGTTAAGCAAAAATTAGATATTCAGAAATCAAATTTAGAAGTTGAAAAACAGGATAAAATATTTGAGCGAATAAAGGAATTAACGTCAGCTAATGCGGCTTTGACGAGTGAAGCGATTGAGACATTGAGGTTTACAGAAGCAGGGAAAAAAGCGATTCAGCTAAATGAACAAAAACTACAAAGACCACTTGAAGTAGAAGATTTTAGACAAATCAAGGAATTGCGGATGTTGGTTATTGATACGTTATTCATCAAAAATATCGCTGAATTTTCAGACATAATTCAAGAGTATGATGCTAAATTGATTAAGATTACAATGGAAGATATTTTTTAAAAGAGAAAAAAATTTGCAAATTATGAGGAACGCCGTTGGCGTTCCATTTTTTGTTTTAAGGCAAATAAGATATTTTACAAAAGGGAAAAAAATTGGATTTAGATAGCACCTAAAACAAACACATTACGATTCAAAAAATGTTATAATTACCATTTAATTTACTAATTAAAATTTGCGATTTAAACTATATTGATGTATCTTTATACTATCAAATAAGAAACAAACAATATTTCATTTACATCAAAAATTTTAATTAATTATGACAAATTCAGTAGTAGTACCCACAGCAGCAGTAACAAATTTAATCACATTTAACCCACGCCGTGCGGAACTGAAAGCATTGAGCAACAGCTTAAAGCCGTTAGCGGATGAAAATCAAACCTCAATCAATGCCGCTTTGGTATTCTTTTATTCCGAGCAAACAGG
>JAYTMW010000832.1:0-2523 GCA_043728105.1 Saprospiraceae bacterium
CCCAATCAAAATGATGATGAGATTTATAAATTGTTTGAAAAACACTTTTTGAGCATTGCGCCAGCGTCCGTGAAAGTGATTGTGAAGCCGCATCACGGGGGATTACCTTATGTGTCGCCAACCGAAATTCCAGAATACAAGGCAGCACATAAGGCAATGGAGACCTCTTTTGGTAAACCACCGATTCCAAAACGTGAGGGCGGTTCGATTCCGATAGTGGCTTTATTTGAGCAAGTGTTGGGTGTAAAATCAATATTAATGGGCTTTGGTTTGGATTCAGATGCCCTACATTCGCCCAATGAGCATTACGGCGTGTTCAATTTTTATAAAGGAATTGAGACAATCCCGTATTATTTTAAATTTTATAAAGAATTAAAAGGATAATTTTTAATAAAATAGCCATAAAAATTTTTCAAAACATAATATTTTTTAGCATTTATAATGCGTTAAAAACTAAGGGTTTACGAAAAGAGGCCCCTCAGTATTTAGACCTCAAAAAAGAATTTTCTTGAATATGAAAGGGTGAAAGTCGTTTTGGGCGAAACATTTATGGATAAAATTGGAATAATCGTTGCAAACACATATTGGGTTTAAACGAAGATTAGTTTGTACCATTTTAAGGGTAATTTTTCAAAAAACGTAATTTGCAGAATATTCAAATAAGTCAATTTTTCAGAAAAGACATTAAGAATATTATTTGTTTTGAAATACTTTTGAGTAATATTTGCAAAATTTAGTGCAAAAATTGCAAGATGTATCCAAACATTCTATATGCCGTCTAAACAGACGAAATCTTAATGTTTTTATATCTTGAAATTGCGTATTAACTTTGCATCCCTTAATTTACTCAAACTCATTTTCGAGCATGTTTTAAGCCTTATTTAAAAACATTGTTCACCAAAACAACATTTTATTAATGCACATGAAGCCAACTCTTTTAATTCTTGCCGCAGGTATCGGCAGCCGCTACGGTGGACTCAAACAAGCTGATTCGGTAGGCCCAGGCGGCGAAGCCATCATTGAATATTCTATTTACGACGCTATCCGTGCAGGATTTGGCAAAGTCGTTATCGTGATTCGCAAAAGTATCGAGCAAGATTTTAAAGAAAAATTTGCGGGTAAGTTTGATGATAAAATCAAAGTTGAGTACGCTTTTCAAGAAATTGATACACCTATAAAAGGCATCGACAGTTTTCCAGAGCGCACAAAACCGTGGGGAACGGGTCATGCGATGTTGGTGGCTATGGATTTGGTCAAAGAGCCTTTCCTCGTTATCAATGCGGATGATTTTTATGGTTTTACAGCTTTCCAAAAAATGGCTGATTTCTTGTCTCGTCGATGCACACCGAAGCAATTTGGTATGGTTGGTTATTTGTTGAAAAACACTTTATCAGAAAATGGTTCGGTGAGCCGTGGCGTGTGTGAAGTGGATGCAAACGACCATTTAATAGGCGTAACGGAGCGTACAAAAATTGATAGAGACGAAACAAATAATAAAATTTATTACTACGAAGGCGAGGAGCGTACAGCATTGTCGGAATACAGCATCGTGTCCATGAATTTTTGGGGTTTTCACCCAACGGTTTTTGAAACGGCTCGTCAGATGTTTGTTGATTTCGTAAAGGAAAATGCCGACAATCCGAAGGCAGAGTTTTATATTCCGTCAATCGCCAATAAAGCAACCGAAAGCAAGCAAGCTGATTTGACCGTGATGACCACTCGTGATCAATGGTATGGCGTGACGTATCAAGAAGATAAGCAAACCGTGCAAAATGCGTTTTGGGCTTTGACAACTATTGGGGCTTATCCGAATGGGATTTGGCAAACGGAAGGCGTTTTGGAAATGGCTAAGTAAAATCAAGTATTTTATATTGAATAAAAGTCCAATGGAGGTTACTCCGTTGGACTTTTTTCATTTTTAAGGATACTTCCAAATCGGCTACGAATAGTCAGTTTTGGCTTGATTATGTCCGTTTTTTCTACAAAAAAATAAAAATACTGAGGGGGTGCTTAGAATAATCTTTATGAACCTACACGCTATAAAGCATAAGTGTAAAGACAGAATAAATCAAGAAAATACTGAGGGGTATCAATTTTTATAAACAATTGATTTTCTGCAAGCTATAACTCTTCAAGGGTTTTAAACCCTTGAAGAGTTGTATTAAATAATTTTGTCTCCATACTTAACTAATCACTAATCACTAATTTAAAATAAATGTACACAAATTGTTTTTATTTTAAAATAAATTTTATTTTTGACCTAAATTTTAAAATATAAAGTTCTGCAAAGCTAAATAGTGATTAATTTTGGCGTAAACAATTGATTATCAATAACTTATAGAATTAGTCGTTCGCCATTCACAATCCGTCAGTATTTATTTTTTCAAACTTTTTATTTACTACTAAGGCATTCGGCATACTCATAACAATACAACTATGAAAAACGAAAATTCTACCGACCCCTCAGTCATTGCGTCAAAATTTATCAATCAAACCAATAAATCTGTCTTTTTGACGGGCAAA
>JAYTMW010000833.1:0-5220 GCA_043728105.1 Saprospiraceae bacterium
CCACACGTGGAGGCCACTTTGACGGAAATAGCGGCTGAATTTGAAGGTAAAGTTTTCAGCGATATTCGTACCGCCAATGAGCAAAAAGGTTGGGGATTGACGGATGATGAAGCCAAATATTATGATGACATGCGTCACCGTTACGCTACTACGGACAATAATTGGTTGGGTTTGGTCAAAAAATCTTATTCCACTTATAAAACAGTGAAAGAAATGTTTGGTGGCTCGGCGGATGTGTCGGCCATGCTGCAAGATGTGCAATCTGCCACTTCGGTTTATAGTCAAATCACGCAATCGTATGGTATTCCGAAGGCGGAATTAGAGCAATTTGCGCAGAGCAAACAAGGGGTGAATGTGAGTGATTGGGCGAGTTTTATTGAGAATAATAAAAGACGATGAGATTTTACACGGATTAACAGATTTTAAGGATTAAAGGGATTTTATTTTAAAAAAAATTAAATCCCATTAATCCTTAAAATCCGTTAATCCGTGTAAAAATAAAATTCAAATCAAAATCCTCCTCTCCCGAAATTACAATTGTCGTTTCATCCAAACCCATTTTACCGTATTTTTGGTGGCTTTGCCAAACATGTTCATAGAACCATTTGGGTTCAAAACCCCATCGTTTCTCCTTGTTTCTCCTTTCTAAAAAAGTCTCTTTTGAGATTTTGACGAATATTTTTTTATCAAAAAGAAGGTTGATATTTTCATCCCAAAAATTGAGTAACCCTTCCGTAATGACGTGTTTATAATGCTTTTTAGCGTCTATTATTTCCGACCTAAAACATTGAAAGTCAATGGATTGTGGACATTCCCAATCAATTCGATGACGTATTTTGGGAATCTCACCTTCGGGCATCACGTAGTCGTCTTGGTGCAAAACGATAGCCATTTCGCCCTTCATAATTAATTTTTTTTGAATCAAATCAGCCAAAGTTGTTTTACCACTTCGACTGACTCCTGCGATGCCAATTATCATCAGAATGAACAGAATTTTAAGAAAAATAAATAGAATATTGAGGGGTTGCAAAGAAACTTATTTCTCCAATTTCCCCTTCCAGCTAATCAAAAATACGCCCACCAAAACAAAGGCCGTGCCTAAAATTTGAAGGGTTGTTATTTTATCATTCAAAAAAACAGAAGCTAAACCAATGGTGGCTACGGGCCCTACGAAACCGATGATGCTCGAATTACTCGCTCCCACAATGCGGATGCCCTCAACTATGAGGAAAATGGGAATCACCGTAGCCGCAACGACCATCCAAGCCGTTAAGACATATACTTCTTTTGGAAAACTAAAAATATTTAACCCATCAAAAACATAAGATTGAATGAGTGCGGGAACGGTTGCGGCTATCATGGCATAAGCTGAAAACTTGATTGAGCCGACCCGATGAACCAATTGACCCGTCAAAACCACGTAAAGCGCATACGTGAAGGCACACGTACCTATCAAAATAGCCCCTTTTATCATATCCGTTTGATGTCCCAAACCTTTTTCTGCTACGAAGGCTATCGCAACACCTATGTAAGTCAAAAATACGGCGATATACTGAGGGGGTGTTATTTTTCTCTTGAAAATAAAAAAAGATAGGACTAAAACGATGGTCGGATAAGTAAATAAAATGAGTCGCTCAACACCTGCCGATACGTATTGCAAACCTAAAAAATCAAGCGTACTCGACACATAATAACTCAAAATGCCTAAGCCACTTATAGCCGCTAATTCTTTTTTATTCAAGGGAATATTGTCTTTTCTTTGGTTCATAAAAAAGGCAACGCCAATGAAAATGGGTACTGAAAACAACATCCTCAGAGCCACCACGGACTGCGTGGAGACGTGATATTGATACATCAGCTTGATAATAACCGCTTTTGCGGAGAACCCAATATTGGCAACCATCAATATTAAGATGCCAATAAGAAATCGTGTTCGCTTGTTTTTTATGTCAATTGAAGTCAAAATTGCTATATTTTTAAGTTGAGCGACAAAGAAATGGTTTTATGCGGCTATAAAAAATAAAATTCAAGGACGGATTACGACATCAAAGATTCATATTTCGTTGTCAAAATGTATCTTTGTCCGCTGTTTTAAAAAAATAATGTATGCCGAAAAAACTAACCATTGTCGTCCCCGCTTATAACGAAGCACGCACCATTCATTTGATACTTGATAGAATCAAAGCTGTGGCGTTGTTGGAAGACATGGAAAAGGAAATAATTATCACCAACGATTGCTCTTCGGATGATACTGAGGGAGCGATTTTGCGTTATATTTCGACAAATCCTGAAATGGGTATTCGCTATTTGAAGCACACGGTCAATCAAGGAAAAGGGGCGGCTTTGCACACAGGCATCAAGCACGCCACGGGTGATTACGTGATTATTCAAGATGCCGATTTGGAGTATGACCCACGGGAATATAATTTGCTTTTAGCCCCCATTTTGGAAGGTTTTGCGGATGTCGTTTTTGGCTCTCGTTTTATCGGCGGAAAGCCGCATCGTATATTGTTTTTTTGGCATTCAAAAGGGAATATTTGGCTCACAACGCTTTCCAATACGTTAACAAATCTGAACTTGACGGACATGGAAACGTGTTACAAACTGTTCCGCCGAGACATCATTCAAGGTTTCGATTTGAAAGAAAAACGCTTCGGTTTTGAACCCGAAGTGACGGCAAAAGTGGCTCGTGTACCAAACGTGCGCATCTATGAAGTAGGCATTTCGTACTATGGGCGCACGTATGAAGAAGGGAAAAAAATAGGTTGGAAAGATGGTTTTAGAGCCATTTATTGCATCTTGAAATACGGTTTTTTCGGATAAGGGCGTATTGCGTATTGCGTATTGCGTCGTGACCCACAACGCAATACGTACTACGCAATACGCAATACGTACTACGCAATACTCACTAAAAATATAAAAAAAATAACATGCACGATTCTTTTACTTTTAAAGAAATAGATTTTGAAGGGCAAGCCACGTTGGAAGCTATTTCGAGCGCAGATAAGTTCAATCAATGGATGTATGAGGTGACGGGAAAACGCCTTGAAGGGCGCATTTTGGAACTCGGCAGCGGCATTGGAAATATCTCGGAACACTACCTTCAGGACGGTCGTAAAATCATGTTGAGCGACATTCGAGATAATTATTGCGATTATTTGAATCAGAAATATGGTAGCCATCCGAATTGCGAAGGGGTTCGGAATATTGACCTCGTGCATCCCAATTTTGAAAGGGAATATCAAGACCTTTTGGGTAGCTTCGACGGTGCTTTTGCGCTCAACGTGGTGGAGCATATTCAAGACGATAATTTGGCGATTGCGAATGCAAAAATGCTCTTAAAAAAAGGCGGTCGATTGGTCATTTTAGTACCCGCTTACCAATCGCTTTACAATAATTTTGATAAAGCATTGGAGCATTATCGCCGATATACTAAGGGTTCACTTCGTCCTATATTTGAAAGAAATAATTTACAAGTCGTTCATAATCAATACTTTAACTTGGCTGCCATTGCAGGCTGGTGGGTTTCAGGCAATTTGATGAAAAAGGAAGTGATACCGAGTGGGCAAATGAAATTGTATAATTTACTGGTGCCTATTTTTAAAATTATGGATAAAGTGGTGGTGAATAAAGTAGGGATTTCAGTCATCGTTGAAGGGGTAAAATAATGTCGAGAAGAGGAAATAAAAGGAAAACGGGCATGCCACCCGAAACATTGGTTTACACGGGCGATGCGCAGGTAGAAAACCCCGATGTGTCCATCATACATTATAATGAGGCATCCATTTCAGAAAAATTACTGAGGGGCCTCGATTGTCCGCCTTCTCCGTTTGAAAATATCACGACTTGGTATGACGTTAGAGGGTTAAATGATGTGAAATTGATTGAACATATTGGACAGGTTTTTCACATTCATCCTTTGGCTCTTGAGGATATTTTAAACACCCAACAACGCCCCAAATGGGAGGATTATCACAATGGCATTTTCCTTGTGGTGCGGTCGCTTCGCTTTGAAGAAAAGGGTTTTGAATTGATTGCTGAACAAATTAGTTTTTTCTTAGGCAAAGATTTTATCATTACTTTTCAAGAAGATAAACATGATATTTTTAGCAATATAAGAGAGCGATTACACCGAGGACAAGGAAAAATAAGGCAAAAAAAAGCTGATTATTTGACTTACACACTTTTAGATACTATTATTGACGAATATTACCTCATTTTGGATAAAACCGAAGAAGCCATTGAGCAATTGGAAGAGGAAATTTTACGGGATGCAGACAAGGCTTCACGCAATAAAATCTATCAACTCAAACAGTTGTTTACGGAAATCAGAAGAGCCGTTTTACCGCTTCGGGATGTGATTGGGCGTTTTTCAAGAGAAGAAGGGACATTTGTGGAACACTCTACGAATCTTTTTATTCGTGACCTGCATGACCATCTTTCGCAAGTGATGGAAAACCTTGATAATCAACGAGATATGCTCTCAAATTTGTATGAACTCTATAACTCAGAGTTATCAAACAAGAGCAATCACGTGATGAAAGTATTGACCATTGTGTCCGCTATTTTTATTCCTTTGACATTTATTGTGGGTGTTTATGGAACTAACTTTGACACATTGCCCGAGATTCATACGCATTATGGCTATTTTATTATGTGGGGCGTAATGATTGTGATAGCAGCTTTACAATTGGTTTATTTTAGAAAAAAGAAGTGGCTTTAATTAGTTGATAATGGATAACACCGTATGTAAAGAGTAAAAAATCACATGGTCAAGTTGAAATTTTTTTTGAAATATATAGCATATAGAACACATTAGTATTATGTGTAAAATATTAATAATCAACACTTTAAGCAACTTCTATGTACCCTATGTGCCTATGTGTTTCAAAAAATAATCTATTTATTATTTACTCATTACTGTGTAATTTTATTGTGGTATTAAAAAAATCATCAACTATACATTATAAATTATAAATCATCCATTAAAAATATGGCAAAAGTAAAACGATTTAAGAACGCCAAGATAGTGAACAGAAAAGCCGAGCATGAGTATTATTTTGTTAAAAAATACGAAGCGGGCGTTATGTTGACGGGGACAGAGATTAAGGCATTGCGGGAAGGCATGGCGAATCTGAATGATGCTTTTTGTTATTTCATTGATGACGAATTGTACGTTAAAAACATGTACATAGCCGAGTATTCGCAAGGCAACATTTA
>JAYTMW010000834.1:0-2042 GCA_043728105.1 Saprospiraceae bacterium
ATATTGATGAAGAAAACTTTACTTTCCTTAATGGGATTGTGCTTGATTGCGTCGTTGCATGCACAATTGACTACTACACAAATAAACATTCAGAAGTCCAAATTTCAAATGGACTCTTTGGACTACCAAATTCACAAATCATCTCGATTGACTTTGGAGAATAATTTTATGCACCGTGTTTTGT
The DNA here is from genome assembly GCA_043728105.1 of Saprospiraceae bacterium. Lineage (GTDB taxonomy): Bacteria > Bacteroidota > Bacteroidia > Chitinophagales > Saprospiraceae > JAAFJT01. The sequence goes on from JAYTMW010000834.1 coordinate 185, forward strand.
ATTCAGGTCGTGATTATAATCTTAAAGGTTTTGGGGCATCTACACAATTGAGTTTTTACCATAAAAGCGGTTTATGGCTTTCAACGGTAGGCTATTACTGGCAAGGCTCATCACAAAAATTACCAAAAGCTGATTTAACAATAGGATATGCAACGGCATTAGATGATCATTTGAGCGCATCTTTTAGCTATAGCCGTTGGACGTATTTTGGCAAAAGTCGTGACGAATTGCGTTGGGCTTTTGACAATTTCATTTCGACTTATTGGACCATTAACACAGGCTATTTTGGTTTGTCTCCTTCGTTTTATTACATGACAAGCCCTTCTGAAAATGTGGCTCAATTTGCTATTACGGCATCAAAATATATAGAAATTAAGCGTCCTATTTTGGGTGGCAAGTTGATTTTTGAACCCAATATTACATGGATGTCTTCTACGAAAGATAGATATAGTACAATAGAGCCGAGCCGATATGAAGGTAAAGATTTGAGAGTGATTGATTATGAATTTCAATTGCCAATCATTTATAGAAAGGTTGGTAAATATGATTTTATACCAAAATTCATATTAACACACCCTGTAAATATTGGCCCTTATGATGGGGCAGAGGAAAAACTAACATTCCTTTTTACGGCTGATTTGAAAATAATTCTTTGGCGAAAAGTGAATGCGAAAAAAGTTAAATAATTAATTAGTAGATAACTGATAGTTGATGATGTAAGTGATTGATAATCAAGAAATTAGAGAACTATTTCCAGTTAATTCACCAATTTACAACATCAAGATTTAATTATTTAATGACGTAATAAAGTACCCCCTCAGTATTTTAGCACTCAACAAAATTAAACATACAAACAGAACTTATATTCTACTGAAACTGCGTACACTATGAAAGATTATCAAGTTTTTTCAACCATATCACCCAAGCGGTGGCGAATCGTCAAGACGGTAAGTTTTGTCGTTTTAGCTGTTGTCATATTGGGTGCTGGTAGTTTTATTGCTACTTTGACTAATCCGAATAAACCGAATTTACCTAACAATTTTTATAAATTAGATAAGACATCAGAACAATTAGCAGCAGATTCGACCCTTAGTTGGTGCAGTCATGCGGTGAAATCAACGGGTTGTTGCGATGCGCCAAAGTCACTTTTTTTGACCCCCCTCAGTAATTCGGCTCGTTTGCCGATGGCCCAACAAATTAGGGCAGCTTTTTATGTCAATTGGGATTTTAACGCTTATTATTCTTTGAAGCAAAATGCAGATAAGATAAATATGTTGATTCCTGAATGGTTTGTAATTGGAAAAGAAGGGAATTTGGTGTGTGATATAGATACGGCGGCTTATAATAATATTTTAAAAAAGAAAACAAATATATCGGTTTTACCTGCCTTAGTACCCTTTTATACAGAAAACGAAACGCAAAAAGCGGCTGTAAAAAACCACGTAAACCGCATTGTGACCGACCCGATTTATGGTCAACAATTTATAGAAACGCTGGTAGATAGTTTAAAAAGATACGGTTTTCAAGGTATTAATGTCAATTTCTTACCTGAACCGAATGCACTTGTGGCTTTTGATGATTTTATGACAAGGCTTTACAATCGTTTCCATGCAGAAGGATTGATTGTATCTCAAAAAAGTGCGCCCAATGCTAATGAGTTTGACTTAAAAAAAGAGAGTGCTTACAATGATTTGATTTTTATTGAAGCACAAAATCAAGGTGAAGTTGGGCCGATTGCGGATTATAATTGGTTGCAAGAAATGATGCAAAAAGTGTCGAAGCAAGTGAGTGGTGATAAAGTTGTGTGGTGTTTGCCTTCGTATGGTTTACAGTTTTCAAAGAAAGGGAAAATTCACGA
>JAYTMW010000835.1:0-2250 GCA_043728105.1 Saprospiraceae bacterium
GATTTCGTTGTTAGTTGCATAGAAGTGGTATTTTTTACAACTATACAACTTTTTCACTCTTAGGGTTGTCCATTTGTTAACTGGTTAATGAAACTTCCCAAATTATTGCATTTTTTTAAGAAAAGAATACCTTTCTATGTGTCCTATGTGCCTATGTGTTTCAAAAAAACCCCTTATTCCTTTACTCGTTAAACACGTTTCATTATTTATACTTCATCATTAAATTAACTCGTTTTTACCGCTTGGCGAGCCAACAATTGCCACCCACTTTTTTGTTTTACCCAAACTGTTAAAATTAATAATTTTACGGTTGCAGGGTCTTTACCTGCGTCGTGTGATTCACCAATTAATTTATGCCGCACGATGGCTGTTTTGCCCACAATTTTGATGGTTTGGTCTGATAAATCAATTTTTTTAAAATCAGATTTTCCTGTTTTAAATGCGCCGATAAATTCTGATTTAGTATCCACATGACCGCCCGAATGTCCGTAGCTAAGGTCGTCGGAAAGCAACTTTTTAAAGGTCGCTTCATTTGGGTCAACCATTGTGAGGCGCAACGTTTCGACGGCTTCTGCCACTTTTTTTTCTTCTTTATTTTGACTTAAAACAAGTGTGTTAAAACTCAAAAAAAAGGCAAATACTAACGTGATATACTTTATTTTCATAAAAAAATAATTTTAAAAGGTATTTATAAGTATTGAGACACATAAATCATTGATATTCAGTATTTTATCAGTCTCAATACCCCATACCATCTACTCAATACTCACTTTTTTATTTCTGTAAAAATAGTTATTAACCTTAAACTCTTTGGTTACGGTGGGCGTAATCATCGGAAACGTTTTCGCTTCAATGCTATTTCAAAAGCCACTCAACCAAATACTTCACCGCCTTAAAATTTTCATATTCATTGGGCAATTTTCGACCATTGATATACTCGTTATAACCCCACGGATCGCCTACCGCAAATACCCGACCTTTGCCACATTTTGCCTCCGCCATAAGCACATCACCTACATTTCCCTTGGCATCCGTGCTATTATCAGGTGAAAATAACAACCCAACTGCGGGCTTTTTTATATCCAAAACAGAAAATTCTTTGATGAAAATGCGCTTGACATCTTTGAAAATGGGATGCGTTCCCGACAGGAAAAACTCACCTTGCGGGAAGACATCATTTTTAACAAAATTTCGATTTTTGTTTGAAAACTCAATACCAAATTCTTTTGCCAACATGTTGAAATGTGGTATCTCACAGTTGCCCGTGTCGTTTGCCATCAAGACCAAAGTGCCGCCTTTTTTAACCCAATTTTTTATCGCTTTTATGTCATTGGGTTGAATGAAATTTGGGTTAGCCGTCTCTTTTTTTGTGTCGGGGTCCACGATAATATATACGTGTGTATTTTTGAGATTTAAAGCACTTGGGGCAGCTTCGAGTGGTTGCATCGTTGCGCCAAAATCCGTAAATACTTTACCCAACATTTTAAAACCCGAATCACGGCGATCATTTAGAGAGTAATGAAAACGCTCATTTTGTCCATCAAATCCTTTGCGATATTCGTTGTTGAAATGATAGTCGAGCAAGACATTTTTACCTTTTCCGACCTTATTTTCCTTCAAAATCTCCATTTCAACGCTCGCCATGATGAAAGGCCCAACGCCTTTTAAGTCATTTTGTCTTATTTTTTCACTCAAATAATAGGCGTAACTGCCGTCTCGATAAGGGTTGCCGCCCAAGCCACTTACCCGTACCGTTTTTTCTAAATTGACAGAACCATTGATGCTTCCAGCTTCATCACGACTTGGCGTGACGGTATTTTCTGTAATAAAATGCTTCAAAATACCCGCATAACCCCGTGTGACATTGGCGGCAAATTTAGCATCCAAATAGCCCAAACGCACCCCTTTTGCCAACGCATACACGAACATACACGACCCCGAAGCCTCTTGATAATTGCCTTTGTCCCCTGCCCTATCCATCACTTGCCACCATACCCCCTCAGTATCTTGCACTTTTACGACGGCTTCGGCAGTGCGTTTCAGAATTGCCAAAAGCTCGGCACGGCGGGGATGATTTTGTGGAAAATAATCCAAAACATCCACCAAAGCCATCGCAAACCAACCCATTGACCTATCCCAAAAATGCGGCGAAGTGCCTGTTTCAGGGTTCGCCCATTTTTGCTTTTTTGCCGCATCCCAACCATGATAAAGTAAGCCCGTTTTTGCATCACGAGCGTGTTTTTCCATCCA
>JAYTMW010000836.1:0-2911 GCA_043728105.1 Saprospiraceae bacterium
ATACCATCTTCTATAATATCTTTCCCTAACATGTAAGTATTTGATTCATAATACTTTCTATCAAAACTAACACCCAATTGTTCATACGTTGCATCAAAACCTTCATACACCCAGCCGTTCATTATTTTCCACAGTTCCACGGTTGCCGCATCGCCACTTTCCCATTTCAAAAGCATTTCACGGGCTTCGCCACCGAGTTTTGAATGGTTGTTGAAGTAGTCATTTTTATAAGCTGCATAAAATTCTTCTTCATTTGTTTCAGCCTTTTTGCGTGCATCAAAAGCCTGTCTGGCTGCGTCTGTTTGCTGCCAATTTTTATATTCTTCTTTAAATTTTTGCTCAAATAAAACATAATATTCGCCCACAAAATGGTCGCCTTTTTCATTTGCACTTTGAGGTGTTTTTCCGCCGCCAAAAAGCTGCCAAGCGAGCATGGATTTACAAATAGCAATGCCTCTATCATTCACAACTTTTGTGCGCACAACATCGTAACCCGCCGCTTCCAAAATCTTTGAAGCCGACCATCCCAAAAGAATATTTCTGATGTGACCCAAGTGCAAAGGCTTATTCGTATTAGGTGAAGAATACTCCACCATCACCTTTTCGCCACGCTTCGGAAGATTTCCAAAGTGTTGATTATCAACGATTTGCGCAAAATAAGAGAACCAAAACGAGTCGTCTAAAATCAAATTCAAAAAGCCTTGAATGACGTTGAATTTTGATACGCCCTCCATATTTTGAGTCAAATACTGCCCCATCTCCTCGCCTACTTGAACGGGGCTTTTCCTCGCTAATTTAGAAAAAGCAAAAACGGTAATCGTGTAATCTCCCTCAAATTCCTTGCGGGTGGGGCTGCAAATCACATCGGCAGGGGCAACCTCTAAACCATACAATTCTTTGACGGCTTTTGACACATTATTTTGTAATAAAGAAACGATATTCATACAGAATAGTATTGAGTATTTAGTATTGAGTATTGAGACTTACTTTGTGTAAGCTCATTCATCAAACTAAACTTTTTAAAAATGAGGTGCAAAAATAGACTTTGCCTATCTTAAATGTCAAGATTTGGTTTGTTTTTTATAAAAAATGTTCTACCGAAATAATTTTGCGCTCGTTTATCTGAAAAATACTGAGGGGTCTCTTTTTTTATTATCTTTGACTTTTAAAATCAACATAAAAAAATGGATAAATCGTATAGTTTCCTATCAGATGAAGAGCCTACTGATGAACAATTGGAAGGGCTTATGATAGCTGTTATGGAGGATGTTAAAGAAAGGGCGGCTAAGGCTGATGAAAAGTTTAAAGCCATGCAGAAGCAACAACTTGAAGATACCTTAAAATATTGGGAATTAAAAAAAAGGAATAATGCAAAAGGATAAACCAAAACTTTTAGTCATTGCTGGGCCAAATGGTTCTGGCAAAACTTCTGTTACTTCTCAAATCTTGAAACATGAATGGGTGAAAGGCTGTGTTTACATTAACCCTGACAATATAGCACAGGAACAATTTGGAAATTGGAACAGCCCTGATGCAGTATTGAAAGCTGCAAATTTAGCAACTGAACAAAGAGAGTATTGTCTTGAAAATAAAAAAGATTTTATTTTTGAAACCGTATTTTCGGCTAACGACAAAATTGATTTTTTAGAGAGAGCTAAAAATGAAGGATTTTTTATTAGACTATTTTTTGTAGGCACAAATCATCCTTCAATTAACGCAAGTCGGATTGCACATAGGGTTATGGAAGGAGGGCACGATGTGCCAATTACAAAAATAATTAGCCGCTATTCAAAATCTATCCACAATTGCTGTGTTGCAGCGAAATTTGTAGATAGACTTTATATTTATGACAATTCAATAGAACTCAAACCCGCTACCCTACTTTTTAGAGCCAACGACGGAAAATTTGAAAAAAAATACGCTGAAATCAACCATTGGGCATTGCCTATACTTGACTCATTATAACTCACAAAGCCTCCAAAATCTCCCTTTTCGCTTTCGGCAACGACTTCACAACCATATCGTAAGCATGTGTGATGAGGCTTTTAATCAATTTATCCTCCAAACCATTTTCGCATAAAACCGTGTTCCAATGTTTTTTATTCATGTGAAAACCTGGCTGAATATCCTCGTATTGTTCCCTTAATTCGATGGCATAATCAGGGTCACATTTTAAGTTTACTCGACACCCCTCAGTATCTAAACTCGTGAGGGCGAATATTTTATCCATAACTCTAAAAACTAATGTATCTTCTCCAAAAGGTGTGTCTTCGGTCACCGCTTTAAGTGAAAGGCAATGGTTGCGCAAAGATTCGATATTCATCTTGAATTATTTTTAAAAGAAGATTGTTTATAAAATGTCAATAATTACTTTAAATTTGCGGCAATTATACAAAAAAGGTCTCGTAGTACAATGGATAGTATGTAGGTCTCCGAAGCCTGATATGGTGGTTCGATTCCACCCGAGACCACTTTTTTTAGTGATTGAGTGATTAGGTGATTGGGTGATTACAAATCACCCAATCACCTAATCACTCAATCACTAAAAAAGGCTTCGTAGTTCAATGGATAGAATAAGGGTTTCCTAAACTTTAGATGCAGGTTCGATCCCTGTCGAGGCTACTATTTTCATTTCCTTGTGGTTGGTTTTCAATATATTCTGCGGGTTATTTATAACGCTCAAATTGGAATATAAGACCACTATTTCACGTTTCGTAACCATTGATTTGGTTGATGCTTAATCTATCGTTTATATTAAGTGTTGAAAAGCTAACCACTATTGTAATTTACGACTTCTGTTGAAATCAATGTCACCCCCTCAGTATTTCGCCTTAATTTTGACGTTATTTCGAGATTTTAACTGTACTTATCTTAAAGCATAAACCGATAACCCAATTGGTAAGTTAAAACT
>JAYTMW010000837.1:0-5014 GCA_043728105.1 Saprospiraceae bacterium
TGTTGGCGATGATGTTTTTATCGCTTACAGCAATGGCACAAGACAAAACAAACTTTACCCTCAAAGGTAAAGTCACCGACGGCAAAGAACCCGTCATTGGTGCAAGCGTTGTCATCGGAGGCACGTCAATGGGTAGCATTACCAATATCGACGGCGATTACAACATTCAAGGTCAAATTACTGAGGGGACTTACCGAGTGACCGTCAGTTTTATTGGTTTCGCTCCAACGACCACCGAGGTTACTTTCAAAAGTGGCGACAACACGATGGATGCTGTGCTAAAAGAGGACGCACTCAATTTGGGTGAAGTCTTGGTAGTCGGTTCATCGGTTTTGCAAGAAAGAAAGCAATTGGGTAACTCGATTACCACTGTTCGTGCGGACCAATTGGCTCGCTCTGGAACGGGTAATGCGATTCAAGCATTGCAAGGTAAGATTGCGGGTGCGCAGATTACGCAAAACTCGGGCGACCCTGCGGGTGGTATTACGGTACGTTTGCGTGGAGCGAAATCGCTTTTGGGTTCGTCTGAACCACTTTATGTTATTGACGGTGTTGTATCAAACAACGGAACGGTAAATATTACCAATGCCAACGTAGGAGCTGGTGAAACCTCTGTAATTGGTCAAAACCGAATGGCGGACATCAATCCTAATGACATTGAGACAATTAGTGTTTTGAGTGGTGCTGCTGCTGCTGCTATTTATGGTTCAAGAGCATCAAATGGTGTTGTTGTGATTACAACAAAGCGTGGTAAAAGTGGTAAGCCAAAGATTTCATTTTCAACGTCATATTCATTTAGCGAGTTGAGAAAAAAATCGTTTATTTCAACTGTTGGTAAGCAGTTTAACCCTTCTGATACTATTTCAAAATTTAATCCTGAATTACAAACGCTTTATCCAACTGCAAAAGGTGGAGCAGGAAGTGGTATCAATTTAGACACTATTGCTTTATGGGGTGGATTGGTAGATGTTCAGAGATATGATTATCAAGACGATATTTTCAGAAGCGCAGGTGGAACGGATAATAACTTGTCTGTTTCGGGTGGTAATGATAATACTCGTTATTTTGCTTCGATTAATTTTATGCGTAATGAGGGTATCATTAAAAATACCGATTTCTCTCGCCTGAGTGGTCGTTTGCGTTTAGATCAAAAAATTACAAGTTGGTTGGATGCCTCATTGGGTTTGACTTATTCTAATGGTTTTAGCAATGAATTGCCAAACGGTAACGTGTTTTTCAGTCCAACGAATTCAATAAACATTACAAATAATATTTATAAGATTGCCGAAAAAGATGCCAATGGTAATTATCAAGCTGTTGAGAGATTGTCACGTGTTAATCCATACAGTATCATTGATGGTATTAAAAATTCACAAGAAACAAATCGTATCATTTCTGATGTATCATTTAAAGCACATCCATTAGAAGGTTTGACTATTTCCTATCTTTTGGGTATCGACAATACAAATCAGTTGGGACGTAATTTTAGTCCAATTTTCCCATACACGGTAAATGTCGCATTTTTTAATAAAGGTTATGTAGCCAATAATACAGCGATTACAACCTTAGTCAATAATGATTTTAACATAAGCTATGCTAAGAAATTTGGCTCAATTAGCACAAGTACAGTAGCTGGTTTCAACTATTTATTTTCTCGCGAACAAGTTTCTTTCACAGAGGGTCGTGATTTAGTTCCTTTTGTGGAAACAGTTAATGGTGCAATTACGCCGCTACCATCAAGTTTGGTAGATGCTTCAAGTGCCGTTGCGGGTGCCTTTATACAAGAGACTTTTGGGGTTAATGATCGCTTGTTTTTGACATTAGCGGGACGTTACGACGTTTCATCTCGTTTTTCTGCTGCAAAAAGAGCTAATTTTTATCCGAAAGTTGGATTGAGTTATTTATTATCTGCGGAGTCTTTTTGGGATGGTTTAAAAGATATTGTACCTCAATTCAGATTAAGAGGTGCTTGGGGACAGACGGGTAATGTATCGGGCTTTGGAGTTTATGACCGTTTTGTACGTTACCGTGGTGGTGGATTTAATAATGTTGGTACAATTAACTCTTTCAACTCTTTGGTCAACCCTGATGTAAATGTAGAGCGCAACGAAGAAATTGAAATTGGTACTGATTTTACACTATTAAAAGACCTTGTAAATGTGGGTTTTAACTGGTATCAGAATACATCAAAAGATTTGTTGTTGAATGTTAATATTGCTCCTTCGCAAGGTTATGCAAATACCAAAACAAACGTTGGTACATTGCAAAATCAAGGTTATGAAATTACTTTGGGTATCAATCCAATCAAAACAAGTAAAATGTCTTGGAATATCTTTGGTACATTCAGTCACAATGATAACAAGGTGACATCATTACCTTTTGGATTAACTCAAATTGCTTCTCCGACAGGTGCGCCAATTTACTTAATAGAAGGTGCGCCAGTGGGTGTTTTCTATGGTAATTACTTTGCTCGTGATGCTTCTGGAGCGATTCTAAATCGTCCGATTAAAGTTGCTTTATTGAAAGACAATAAAGTAAGCTCGGTACAAGCAAATAATCTACCACAAGTAGAAAGAGGCCCAGCACAAAAAGACCCTTTAAATCCAAATTCATTTAGAAATGCGGATGGTCAAGTGGCAATTACAGGTGCAAACAGTGTTATTCAAAGAAAAATCATAGGTAATCCTAATCCAAGAAATATTTGGTCATTGGGTACAAACTTTAACTACGGCAAATTAACATTCAGTGCTTTATTGGATGCTGTTAGTGGTGTTGAAGTATGGAACGCCGATAAACGTACACGTAACAACGTAGGTATTGGTTTTGAATCAGAACGTGAATTAACTGGTGCTGCACCTCGTGGTACAGTTGCAGCTTTGGCGGGCATCGAAGAATTCCGTGTTGATGATGGATCATTTGTTAAATTACGTGAAATGTCTTTGTCTTATGATTTGGGCAATGTTATTAAAGGAGTCGAAGGTCTTCAAATAAGTGTGACTGGTCGTAACTTGATTTCTTGGGATAACTATTTTGGTTATGACCCTGAAACAAACTCAACTGGTCAAAGCTCGGTGGCACGTGGTATCGACTTCGGTAATTCACCAATTCCTCGTTCTTATCAGTTCATGATTAGAGCAAGTTTCTAAACGTTAATCAAAAAATATTTAAAATTGAAGGTTTGAGGCTTAAATCCTCCAAAATACTGAGGGGCCTCCTTTAATTCGTTTTTAAAAAAAATTTACAATGAATAAAAGAATATTGTCAATAGCAGTTCTTGCATCAATGCTTATGTTTACACAAAGCAGTTGTATCAAAGAATATACAGACCCTTCTTCAATTACCGAAACACAAGCTACCTCGAGTGCAGAAGGTGTGGCAGGTTTAATTAATGGTCTTCAATCTCGTTATACAGTAGGTCGTCAATGCCCTTTGTATCAATCTTTTTCGGCAAGTGGTCTTGTCACCAATGAGTTAAGAGTGTTGAATTTAGGTAATACCGATGAGGTCAATTTTTCGGCGGGTCTTGGTGCTGTTCTTCCAAGCAATGCAGGTATCGCTCAATTGTGGGCGCAATCTTTTTTGATGTTAGGAGAAGCCGAATTGGTAATTAAAAATAAAGGTGTCACTACTGACCCTAAAAATCAAGCTATTTTACAGGCTTATGGACATTTTTACAAGGCATTGGCTATTGGAAATTTGGCTACATTTTTTGAAAAAATGCCTATTACTATTGGTAAAAACCAACCTTTTGTAACTCGTGAAGAGGCATTAAAAAGTGCTGTTGCATTGTTAGAAGGTGCCGAAGCGATTATGACCCCAGTAGAAGCTGCTGCTATTTCTGCGTTTTCTGCAAATAGATTAGTTGCGGGTTTTGATATTAAAAATAGCGTGCTTGCCCTTCAAGCCCGTTATAATTTGATGTTAAAAGATTATGGAAAGGCAAAAGCGGCGGCGGATAAAGTAAATTTGGCTGTTAAATCAGCATTCAGATTTGATGCTGTTAGTACAAATCCAATTTTCTTTGTGTCATATTCAAATCGTAATGTTGTTGAAAATACCAATAGAAACTTGGGGCTTCCTGCCTCTTTAATTTTGGATACGTTGGATAAAAGGATTCCTTTTTATTTTAATCCAGCATCTTCATCAACGGTTAATTTAGGTTTTGGCTTTTTTAGAACTACAACTTCTGATATTCCAGTATATTTGCCAGGCGAAATAAGTTTAATCAAAGCTGAATGTTTGGCTCAAACGGATGTTGCGGCAGCCGTTACAGAGTTAAGCAATTTGATGAAGAAAAAAGCATCAGCAGATGCGTGGGGTGTAGGTGCGGACCTTGCCGCAGGTTACACGGGTGCAGCGACGAAAGATGCTGTTTTGACTGAAATCTACCGCCAACGTTGTATTGAGTTGTGTAACTCTGGTTTGCGTTTAGAAGATAGCCGTCGTCTCGGCCGTCCTGGGCCTGACCAACCTGTGGCTACACGTGAACGTGGGCGTAATTTCTTCCCTTATCCACAAGCCGAAAGAGATAACAATACAGCAACACCAGCTGACCCAGCTTTTTAACAAACAATTTAGTTTAAGGTTTAAACAAACGACCCCCTCAGTATTTTGCACTTTTTAAGCGCATTTACTGAGGGGGTTTTCTTTAATTTTAAACTATAATTTCGCTTTTTACTTAAAAAAAGGATATGCTATCCAGAGGATAGAGTAGGGGAGTCGTTGAATCTAAGTGCAAAACAAAGAAGCATGACATATTTTAAACTCTGACCATTACCCACAAGTTTGAAGCATAAAAACAAACGTGTCTTTGCGAGGAGGTACGACGAAGCAATCTATTATTTGACTTGCGATTCTCTTTTCAGAATAAGTAGAAATAGTCAATACATTAAGCAATTGTAGTAAGTTTGGCAAAACAAGTTATTGAGCAATTAACTCGTTTCTTTGGGTAAATTATTTTTTACAAATTGCCTTATACTTTTTTAATTTACTGTTAGTTTCTGCAATCCATCTC